>JAPHSO010000186.1 GCA_026193675.1 Gammaproteobacteria bacterium
AGCTCGATCCGGTTTTAACCATGAAGGTGTTAAAATTGGTCAACTCAGCCTATTTTGGCCTATCTCGTGAGGTGACCAGCGTTAAGCACTCTGTCGTCTATGTTGGTATTAATACCATTAAGAATGTCGCCATATCGATTGCGGCCATAGGGGTTTTACCGCATACCAGCTCCAGTGGTTATAACCTTGATCAATTTTTACAGCACTCGCTCAGCACCGCAGCAATTGCCCGACTACTTGCACGCAGCAAAGGGGTTCCTGAGAGTGATTTAGGTGACTATTTTGTTGCCAGCCTGCTGCACGATATTGGTCAGATGGTTGTCGGGCAATACATGCCTGAGGAGTTCCAGAGTGCCCTTGCCATCTGTAATGAGCGAGAAATACCGATCTGTGAGGCTGAGCGTGAGATCTTTGGAATTGATCATGCTGAGATTGGGGCGATGTTGGCTGAGAGCTGGCAACTGCCTGCAGCACTCATTTCATGTATTCGAAATCATCATCAGGTTGGTGAACTGGAAGAGCCGACAGTTCTTGAAAAGACGATATTTATCGCTAACCAGGTCAGTAAGCTAATGGGCGGAGATCGTTCAGGGCTGTCACAACAGGAGCCTGTTCCCGAGGTGGTGAGTAGCTGGCTTGGTATGCCTGTATCAGAGGTTGCCGACTCACTAAATGGTCTTGATGAAGAGATCGAGAAGTGTAATATTTTTATTCAGAATAATTAACGAGGCAGCTCATGAAAGTAACGCTTCGCGGTGTTCGCGGCTCCATTCCAGTTCCCGGTCCAGATACTGTTCACTATGGTGGAAATACCACCTGTATTGAGGTGCTGACCGATGCAGGAGACTTGATCATTCTTGATGGTGGTAGTGGTATCCGTCAACTAGGTAATGAACTGCTGGCAAAAATGCCGATAAAAGCCTCAATATTCATCAGCCACACCCATTGGGACCATATTCAGGGGCTACCATTTTTTGTGCCGCTTTTTATTCCAGGAAATGAGTTTAAGATCTATGGTGCATTTGATCCGGTATATGGTAAAGATCTCAAATCGATACTCTCCCAGCAGATGGAGTACTGCTACTTTCCAGTGCGAGAGAATGAGCTTAAATCACAAATTGAATACACCAACCTCAGGGAGAGAGAGACCATTGAGGTGGGGAGCGCTAAGGTGACCTGTCTGATGATGAATCATCCTGTACTGAACTACGGCTATCTTGTTGAAGCCGATGGCAAGCGCCTGTTCTTCACAGGAGATCATGAGCCACAGATCAATATCTATGATCCAGAGGATGAAGAGTATGCAGAATTCCAGGAGATGATCGATACGAAAGAGCAGATTATTGGTGACTTTATCAATGGTGCAGATCTTCTCATTACCGATTGCATGTACACCGAAGAGGAGTATCCAGCAAAGGTTGGTTGGGGGCATGGAACCATCACCACCTCTGTTGCTATGGCCACCAGGGCAAAAGCTAAAAAGCTGGTTCTTACGCATCATGACCCGATTCGAACCGATGCTCAGCTTGATGAGATCTTTAAGAGTCTTGCACTGCGAGATGATATACCAGAGGGATTAGAGATCGAAATTGCACGGGAAGGGATTACATACGCTCTATAATTTACAGCGTAAAATTTCAGATACAAAAAAGCCGGCTTTATAGCCGGCTTTTTCATGAGACCTGTTTAGTAATTATTTACTGTGCGGGTCTGCAACACTATCTGCCAGACTCGCAGGCATGAAGCGCAGGTTTCTGACCGCTACGGCAACTAAAGCCAGAGTCAGTGCAATACCCATGATTCCTAGCAGGAACTCACTCAAGGTTGGGCTATAACTGTTGATCACACCATCAGCAAATGTACTGCTCACCTCATGTCCAGGGAAGAGAACAAGAGGGTAGGCCTGACCACCAACAACGGTGACATACATCTGAGCAATTCCACCAAGTACAACCAACAGGCTGGCAAAGGTTACACCACAGCGACTGTTACCAGTTGCGGGGTAGTAGAGGATTGCTAGAGGAATAATTGCGCCGATTAGAATCTGACCATACCAGAAGAGGGTGGTATAGATGCCGCCACTGTTAAGAATGAAATCCTCAACACCTTTATGCTCAGCTGCATAGAGGTTAGCCAGATGCATAACGATGGTGAAGTAGAGTGCGCCAGCGACGAAAACACCCAGCAGGTTCTTCAGACGCTTAGTCATTACACCACCCAGTTCGCGACCGGTCATACGGTAGCTTGCATTGAGAACCAGCCAGAAGAAGGCGAGGCCATATGCAAATGACATAACGACAAACATTGGACCCATAATCGCAGCATCAAAACCCTGACGTGCTACCAGGAAGCCGAAAATAGAACCTGTCGCTGTGGTCAAAGCAAGACGCCAGATGAATGCCGCCAGACCAACTTTGGCAGAGTAAGGATTCATCCGCTTCTCCATCATGGTCCAGATGTAGATGCCTACAATGGCAAAGAAGCCGTTATAGAAGATCATGTTCCAGGCAAAGATAGATCTAAAGTTATAGTGGGTCATCGCAATGATGAGTCGATCAGGGCGACCCAGATCGAGCACCAGGATAGCGAGTCCACCAGTAAGCAGTGCGATAGCGACTAGAGCAGATAGTCGCCCTAGTGGCTTATAGATCTTCTTACCGAAGACCGAACCGATTGAAGCGATATTAAGCGCACCGGATGCCGCCACAATGAGGAAGATAGCAAAAACGTGTGGGATGCCCCAAACGATCTGCTGGTTCATACCGGTCACCCAGTGGCCGTTATGTTCCATGTGGAAGGTTCCCAGCAGGCCGACACCGATAATGGCACCGAGGATGGCTAACAACAGATAAAATCCCTTGCCGCCTTCAGTCTGTGTAAATAGTACTTTTTTCATAGAATATTCCAGAGTTCTGACTAAATACCGCGATAGCGGACACCAGTATTAAGGCCTAGGTCGGCTCTAATCTGTGTGGTTTTATGGTTCTTAAGCTGTTGCGCAATCTCACTCTTTTCATCGTTAAGATCACCAACGGTGATAGCACCTTTAGTACAGGATACAGAGCAGGCAGTTACTCCTTCACCAGCATCCAGCTTATGAACACAGAGGTTACAAGACTCAACACAACCTTTACCGCGTGGTGCGTGTGCCTTCTGGTCAGTCAGTGATTCATGTACAAAAGAGCGCGCTTTATATGGGCAAGCCATCATACAGAAGCGACAGCCGATACAGAGATGGCGGTCAACCAGGACAACACCATCAGCACGTTTCATTGATGCTGTAGTCGGGCAGACATCAACACAAGGTGGGTTTTCACAGTGCTGACACATAACAGGCAGGGATTGAGTATGACCGGTGCTGATATCTTTCAGTTCGACCTTACGAATCCACTGAGCCTTCTGCTCAGGTGATGAGTTTTTCTCATTACTGTTTTCACCGCCCCAGCCATTCTCAGTCTGGCAGGCAGTTACACAGTCGTTACAACCTTTGTCACACTTATTGGTATCGATCAACATGCCCCAACGAACATCGGAAGATGCAGGTTGGTCAAGATTACGTGCTTCGGCTGCGCCATAGAGTAGAACTCCAGGTGCAACAGTTACCGCAGCGGCTGCAGCAGCACCTTTACCCACAAATTGGCGACGGGTCAGATCAGTTTGATTGCTCTCACTCATTACTCTGCCTCTCTCTTTTCAGTAGCCAGCCTGTTCATCACAATTGCTGAATGGGGCTGGTCGATTCTACCTAACGCCTTCATCGCTGGTGTTGCGAAAGGATGTAGCTTGGCAGCTTTGGCGTCTAGTGGCTCCGGCTGGGTTGCATGACAGTCAAAACAGTCGAGTTTAACGCCAACAAAGACATGGCAGTTCTTGCAGAACTGTCCGTTCTCAGCAGATGTCTCTGTACCTTTGGCCGGTACATGACACTCAAGGCACTCTTTCAAGCTGTACTGTTTAGTACGAACACCATGACGCAGTGCTTCAACTCGGTGTTTTTTAAGATAGTCCATATGGTTACGGCGCATTTCAGACGTATCTTCAACGCACTGCTTACCTTTAATGGCTTTGGGAATAATTGGACCAACCTCTGCAATAGCATTGGGTACCAACATGGTTAGTAGTAATGCTGCTGAGAGAAGACCCAGAAGCTTTCTAACAGGCTTCATAGTGTTTCCTTAGTTAACTTATCACACCTAGTTAACACAACCAGGCAAAAAATCATTAGGTCGATCAACAAGAGGCTCCTCATACAACATGGAACCCCTTGCAACCGTAATACCTTTGCTATGCACCCATTCCCATGTCGATATAGCCGGTAGGGCATACATCAGCACAGATGTGGCAACCGATACACTTATCGTAATCGGTCTCTACATAACGACCCGTAGTAGAAGCATCACGCTTAGTCTTCTTAACAGCGTCCTGTGGGCAATAAACCACACAGTTATCACACTCGAAGCACATACCACAGCTCATGCAACGCTCAGCCTCAGCGACAACTTCAGCCTCTTCCAGAGCAACCAGACGCTCCTGGAAGTTACCGATAACATCTGCCGAAGTCACTTCAATCTGACTACGCTTGTGGCGCGGAGTATTTTCGAAGTGACCGAGGAAAAGCATGTCGGAAGAGATGATCTCCTGAGTTCCGCGATCCTCGAAGTTATGAACTGCGAAGTTCGCGCTAGAGGTTCCACGAAGACCTACATCAATATCTTTGTCTTCTGCAGACTCTTTCTTTTCCGATGAATAATGCTCTGGCTCAAGACCGGTCTCACGCAGCTTATCCATGAGATTGAAGTGATGTACATCAACCTTTGGACGAACTTTCAGCTCTTCGTGTGCCAGATAGTGATTGATGCTATCAGCAGCGATGCTTGCCTGGCCGATAGCGGTAGTCAGCAGGTGAGGGCGTACGATATCGCCACAAACAAAATAACCTGGCTTGTTAGGAACCTGGAAATTCTTGTCAGCATCGATAAGGCTACGGTCATTACCGAAATCTTCCATACCTTCCATGTCACCAGTCTGACCGATTGCAGCAACAATCAGCTCACATTCGATATCAAACTCGCTACCCTCTATAGGGGTAGAGCCATCCTCTTCAAGCTTAACAACACGCAGTGCAGTTGCACGGCCATCGGCACCTTTAACAACAGCAACAGGGCTCAGCTGACCAACAATCTCAACACCTTCGTTAGTTGCATCTTCCAGCTCATGCTCAGCAGCTGGCATGTTTGCCAGAGTTGAACGAGAAATCAGCATAACATCAGCGCCTTGACGAGCTGCAGTCTCTGCAACGTCATGAGCGGTTTGATTCAGAATGATTGACTCCGGACGGTCTTTCTCATTCTCTACAGTGATGTTACCAAGACGACGGGCAACAGAGGCAACGTCGATAGAGGTATCACCACCACCGATAACTACAACCTTACCGGAAACGTGCTGTAGACGACCCTGGTTAAATGCTGCCAGGAAGGCAACGCCGGTAATACAGTTAACCGCGTCAGCACCATCAATAGGCAGTGGGCGACCCGCCTGTGCACCTAGTGCAAACAGGACTGCATCGTAATCACTCTCGAGGCTATCCATTGAGACATCAACACCAACTTTGGTGCCGGTCTTAACTTCAACGCCCATATCAACGATACGCTTAATTTCGCCATCAAGAACGTCGCGAGGCGTACGGTAGCCGGGGATGCCGTAACGCATCATGCCACCAAGATCATCAAGGGCTTCAAAAATTGTAGCGCCATGGCCCATGCGACGCAGCTGGTATGCCGCAGCAAGACCAGCAGGACCACCACCGATGATGGCGACTTTTTTACCAGTCTCTTCACCAGCTGAGTAGCTGTAGCCATTAGCTAGAGCCTGGTCACCGATGTATTGCTCAACAGAGTTGATGCCAACATGGTCTTCAACCATGTTGCGGTTACAGCCATCCTCACAAGGAGCGGGGCAGACACGACCCATGATTGATGGGAAAGGGTTAGCATTAGTCGCACGCTCAAAAGCGTACTGTTGCATAGTCTTGTCACCAGTTGGCTTCTCCATGCCGCGCACAATATCCAACCAGCCACGGATGTCGTGACCTGAAGGGCAACTACCCTGACAAGGTGGTGTACGGTGTACGTAGGTGGGGCACTTGTATGAGTAGCCAGCCTGGAAGATCTTTTGGTTAAAAGCTCCCTCTTTATGATCGCCATCCTCAAAACGGCGGAAGTTTAGCTCTTTGCTCATATCGTCACTAGAAGTTGCCATTCAAATTTTCTCCTATGCAGAAAATATTCTTAAATCGTAAAATTATTTAATGAAGTGTTGAGTAACTTAAGATTCTTCAGAACCTGCAGTTTCCTCATCACTTTCGTCATCAGTACCATCCAGCTCTTTCTCTTGAATAGAGCCGGTCATCACCAGGGCATCACCAACAATCTGGTGGGTACTGGTGATCATATCCATTGGGAATTTGTAGATGGGTAGAATCTTGGCAAACTGCGCTTTACAGATTGCACAAATAGCAGCCAGGTGGGTCACACCCTGCTCCTCAACTACCTCATTAAGGGCTTCCATACGTGGGAGGGCACCCTTAACACGAATCTCCATCAGGTCATCGGTCAATAGACCGCCACCACCGCCACAGCAGTAGGTGACCTCTTTGATCGTGGCTGGATCCATCTCTACAAAATTATTTGCTGCAGCCTTAATAATGGCTCGCGGAATATCAAATTGTCCGCCAGCCCAGCTACCCATCCGGCTACCACGTGCAACGTTGCATGAGTCGTGGAAGGTGATGGTGCGCCAGTCATTTTCCTCTTTATTAAAGCGAAGCTTACCTTCCTGAACCAGGTCATAGGTAAACTCACAGATGTGCTGAGGAATGGGGTAGTTGTGATCAAGCTGTTTTTGCAGCGCCTGAGCAAACTCATCATCTTCAGCAGCACCAGAACCGATACCGGCTGTGGTGTTCCAGAAGCTGTAGGCAACACGCCAGGCGTGACCGCACTCACCAACCACGATTCGCTTAACACCCAGATCTAGTGCCGCTTTGCGAATACGTTCAGCAACGGTTTTCAGGTTGGAGTAACTACCGATAAACATCGAGAAGTTGGCTGCCTCCGAAGCATATGAACTCAGGGTCCAGCTGACACCGGCTTCGTGGAACACTTTAGCGTAACCCATCAAACCATCGATGTGAGGCTCAGCAAAGAAGTCGGCAGAAGGGGTAATTAGCAGAATGTCTGCACCCTCTACATCAAGAGGGATCTTAACTGGCAGGCCAGTATCATCTTCAATCTCCTCTGCAAATTCAGCAAGGGTCGCTTTCAGCGCCTTACCAGGAAGACCTAGGTTGTTACCAACCTTCTGTAGCTTTCCTAGAATCTCATTACAGTATTTTTGACCATGACCCACTGAGTCCATGATCTCACGAGCAGCCATTGAAACCTCAGCGGTATCGATACCATAGGGGCAGAATACTGAACAGCGGCGACACTGTGAACACTGATGGAAGTAGCTGTGCCATTCATCAAGAACTTCACGAGTCAGGTCACGTGCACCAACCAATTTAGGGAAGTACTTACCGGCAAAGGTGAAGTGGCGACGATAAACACTACGCAGCAGATCCTGGCGAGCCACGGGCATGTTTTTCGGGTCGCTGGTTCCCTGGAAGTAGTGACACTTGTCGGTACAGGATCCACACTTCACACACGAATCCATGTAGACCTGGAATGAACGATACTTACCGAGCAGTTCGCCCATTTTATCGATCGCTTTCTCTTCCCAATTGTCGACCAGCTCACCTGGGAAACCGATATCGGTTTGGTGCTCTGGTTTAGCAACAAATGGGCTCAGGTGAGCAGTTGCATCTGGCTCCAGCTTATTAGGAACATCTGGAAGCTCTCTAAACTCTGGGGGAGGGGCTTGGTACGCAGCCACGTAATTCTCCTATCAGTTAATTCGGTCAGTTGGAACTTATTTGTCGAGCTCATTTGCCCATGGGGCAATGTGTCGACGCTCACGTGGATTATCCACTTGGTTCCGGGTAGGACTAAAGAAGACACCTGGGGCATGCAACAGCTTACTGATGGGGAAAATAATCATCAGCACAGCAACAAGCGCAAGGTGAATCAACAGAGGTCCATCGGTTGGAAGCTCACGGATGTCAAACACCATCAGCCCCAGCATAAACTGTTTAACCATCACAATATCGGTATGGTTAACGAACTTCATCATCAGACCACTCACACCAATCATAATGATCAGAATCAGCATCAGATAATCTGATGGGCCGGATATGTAACGAATTCTCTCAACCACAATGCGGCGTCCAAGTAGGCCTAACAGACCAAGAACCATCGCAAATCCGGCATAAACACCGAACGGTTGTACAAGTTCTACCCACCACCACACAGGATCGGTGAAGTAGCGGAAGTGGCGCAGCAACACAAGTGCCAGACCAACATGAAATAGGTAGCCAAGGATCCAGATCCACTTATTGGATTTGAAAAGGCTTTCAAACAACGCAACCTCGCGGAACATGCGATAAGCAACACCACTCTGAGTGGTAGGTGCCGGTGTTGTTGGAATTTTTAGTGGGGCAGGAGTGCGTGCATATTGACGGATCTTGACAAATAATCCACCGATAAATAGCGCAGTCGCCACATAAAATAGGAGTGCGTAGAGCACTGACATCATAATCTCTCCGAAATCACGGAATTAAAAAGAGCGGGGGATACAGATGCACCCCCCGGACTTATTCTGACTTAGATACAGCCAGTTGGCTTTGGCAGGCCAGCAACTTTACAAGCTTGCTTAGCTGGACCATAAGGGAACAGCTCATACAGATACTTGCTGTTACCTTTCTCTTTACCGAGTTTTTTGCCAATCGCTTTAGTCAGTACACGTACTGCAGGTGCGATTTGGTACTCGTCATAGTACTCACGCAGGAAGTCGATAACTTCCCAGTGTGAATCAGTCATTTCGAGATTCTCAGTTTTTGCCAGCTCAGCACCCGCTTCACGAGTCCAGTCGTTCAGATCAAGAAGATATCCCTCTTCATCTGTTTCTAGCTCTTTACCTTCTACCATTAAACCCATTTTATTCTCCTATCGGAATTAAAATTAAAAATTTACAGCCAGCTGTTAACTACTTCATTGTCAGCAGTTAGTTCAACAAAACCGGTATAGTCTACAAGTTTAATACCATCGATCACTTTATCAGCGATACCACGAGCCTTAACATCTGGCTCGAGAGCATAAACAGTAATATTTGACATCGCACTTTGAAGCTTCTCAGCATAAGTACTACCCTTAATTGCACCGTAAACACCATCTTCATAAAGAAGAACAGCGCTTCCATCTGATGCACAAGAGAGGCAGCTCTCAAGAGAGTTCTTATCAAAAGGCGACTTGTTAACAATGTGTAACATGGTCTATCTCCTAAAAGCTCAAAACTACGTCTGCATCGGTCATGAGAGATTTAATCTCTGCACGATCAACTAGAATGATTGAGTCTTTTTCAGCCCAATCATCATCCTCATCTTCCCATTTCAGATCCATAAGATCGTCAACAGTAAGACCGCGCTCCTCAAGAGACTGCTTACAAACGTACATGTACTTAACGTCATAGTCACCTAGAGCACCGAAGGTGGGTGAAAAGTTCTTCATCCCAATATCGGTAGTTTCTTGACCTTTAGTGATTTGGAAAACGCCATCATCCATAAACATAAGACGAACGTCCTGCTCAAATGCAGCACCGATCAATACAACCTCAAGTGATTCAAGGGCGTAGACTGTTCCGTATGGAGCCTTACGGTTCACATACAGAAACTGTTTAATAACACTACTCATAATCTATAGTCTCCTCTAATCGCCAAATACAACAAGACGATCAGAAATGATACCGCCTTCAATTAGCTGACCTAGACCAGAGATACGGAAACCGGGTGCAAGGTTATCTGCATCTTTACCATTTCTCTGAGACTCTTCGGCATCTGCGATACCACGGCGTTGAGCCGCGGCAACACAAACAACCAGATCAAGATCATGCGCTGCTGCCAGCTCACTCCAACGGTTGACCACATTGCGATCATCCTGTGGAGGAGTGGTTAAACGGGTCGCGTTATTAACACCATCATGGTAGAAGAAAACACGAAATACTTCGTAGCCTTTCTCCAGTACCGCTTTAGTGAAGTTGTATGCGCTATCAGAAGCCTGATGCGTATACGGACCTTCATTAATCTGAATTGTATACTTCATAGGATTATTTCCTTCTCTATTCACTTAGAAACGAATATGAGCAGAAGCATTCAGATTCACACGACCACCACGCCAGTCATCAATATGGTACTTAGTGAATGGAAGACCGGTCTTTTCGAAGAAACGAGGCCATCCAATACGCTCAGCCCACTCACCGATACGCTCCCAATCTTTTGCGTCAGCTTTGTAAGCACCAAGAATCTGCTTAACAACTTCAGCAACTTCAGGCCAACGAGGTGGATTGTTAGGAATACCAGCAGCAACCAGCTTGTGGAAGGTGGGCTTAGAACGTGCATTAGAGTTCTTACCACCAACCCAGATAGCAAACTTAGAGTGCTCAGGGTCATTGATCTGCATTGGAGGACAAGGAGGGAAACATGCACCACAGCAGATACACTTCTTCTCATCAACTTCCAGGGTAGGCTTTCCGTTAACCATTGCAGGACGAATCGCAGCAACTGGGCAACGCGCAACAACAGTAGGACGCTCACAAACATTAGCCACGATGTCATGGTTAATCTTAGGTGGCTTAGTGTGCTGAATGTTAATCGCGATGTCACCTTGACCACCACAGTTAATCTGACAGCAAGAAGTTGTCATACGAACACGGTTTGGCATCTCTTCTTTAACGAACT
This sequence comes from Gammaproteobacteria bacterium, assembly GCA_026193675.1. Lineage (GTDB taxonomy): Bacteria > Pseudomonadota > Gammaproteobacteria > Thiohalomonadales > Thiohalomonadaceae > JAOTST01. The sequence continues at coordinate 10,889 of JAPHSO010000186.1, forward strand.
CATCATGCAGCTCATCCATCAGCGCCTTAACAGCACCTGATGCATCAGTGCCAGGGATGTCGCAGTGCAACCAACCCTGAGTGTGAGAGATCATAGATACAGAGTTACCAGTACCACCGATAGGGAAGCCTTCTGCATTCAGCTTGTCGATCAGTGGTTGAACTTGTGCCTCTGTAGAGACCATGAATTCAATATTAGAACGGATAGTGAAACGAACATAACCTTCGGCAAATTCGTCCGCGATATCCATCAGTTTACGGATGGTATAGACATCCATTTGACGCTGGGTTCCAGCGCGAACAGTCCATACCTCATCACCGCTATTAGCAACGTGATGAAGGACTCCAGGACGTGGGCGATCGTGCCAGCTCCAATCACCATAGTTCTTCTTTAGAACGGGGTGAAGATATGGCTCCATTTCTGGGACGCCGGTTTCATCAGGCATACGAGCTTCAGACATTGATTTTCTCCAAATCTGTTTAATTTTGGATGACCCTGAGGTCATCCAGATAATAAATGGTTAACTTAAGCTGACTTGTTGGCTTGATTCTCAACCCACTTAGCCGCTTCCTCATCCCAGTCATCCGCACGGAAGTATGGGTTTGAACGAGGGCTAGAGATCATATTGGCATCAATCTCTACACCGATTCCTTCAAGGAAGTTAACCAGACCGATACGCTCGATCATCTCACCAGTACGCTCGTGCTCCAGTGCATTCTCAGCAAAGAAGTCGATCACCTCACCGGCCAGC
>JAPHSO010000352.1 GCA_026193675.1 Gammaproteobacteria bacterium
AATCAAATCAAATCAAATCAAATCAAATCAAATCAAATTGAATTAAATTAATCGCCAAAAGGGAATTCACAATGAAAAGAACCGAGCAGACACTGCTTGAGCAGATGCAGATTAGTGATATTGAGATCACCCGCCGAATGGAACTGCTTGGACTTCATAGTGACAATCTAAAGCTGTTAACCAGCCACAAACATCTTATTGAGGAGAACATCGATGAGATAGTGGCTGAGTTTTATGAGAAACAGACCGCTGTCGATGAGATCGCTCTACTCATTGGTGATGCCGACACCATGAAGCGATTGCGTAGTGCGCAGCGTAAATATGTGCTCGATCTCTTTGGCGGATTCTATGATGCCGAGTATGTAAACAATCGCCTACGTATCGGCATGGTTCACAAACGGATTGGGGTTGAACCCAAACTCTACCTCTCTGCGGTAGTCACCCTTAAAGAGATTATCATCAAGACATTAACTCGGCTGATTGATAAAGCTGGTGTGCTTGAGCAGACAATTAGCTCCCTTGAAAAACTGATCTATTTCGATACAACTTTGGTGTTTGACACCTACATCGACAGCCTTGTGGGTGAGATTGAGGCTGCAAAAAAGCGGACTGAGGATTATGCCAAAAGTCTTGAAGAGAAGGTGGCAGAGCGTACCAAACAGCTTGAGGATCTTGCCAAAATAGATCCGCTCACCAATATCTATAATCAACGTGCCTTTCAGGAATTCCTACGTCGAGAGCTACTGGTTGCCAAGCGCCATCAGCAATACCTATCTCTAGTCTATTTTGATATCGACAAATTTAAACTGATTAATGATGAGCTTGGACACCTGAAGGGAGATGAGGTGCTAAAGCATGTGGGGCATGTATTGCTGAGCAATGTGCGCGAAATCGATATCCCCTGCCGTTATGGTGGCGATGAGTTCTGCCTGGTATTGCCCAATTGCACCATCGATAATGCACGAATCATTTGTAAAAAAATTATTGCTGGATTTACCAATAAATATCCTGATTTCAGTCTCAGTATCGGCATCTCACAGACCGGACCTGAGGAGTTTGTCGATATTGATGAGCTGGTAAAGATTGCCGATAAAAATATGTACCTGGCTAAAAAGGTGGATGGTTCACACATTCATGAATAATTATCTTCAAAACAATCCCTATACTATTTAACGATGCCCCATACAAAAACCTGGAAAGAGAGCGGCCTGATTAGAACATTTATTGGCGAGATCACCGGCACAGAGATAATTGAGTCAAATTTTGAGATACATGGTGATCTCCGCTTTGATGAGATTGACTATGTGATCAACGATTTCTCAAACATCGATAGTTGCATCATATCTGAGGATGAACTGAGAATTCTATCGATCTCCGATGAGGTGGCGACCCACGCCAACAAACATATCAAGATCGCCATCATCGCCAACCGTGATGAACTTGTCGAACTGGCTAAAACCTATTGTGAACTGATGGATCAGGCAATCTATGATACTGAGATCTTCAGTTCGATTGATGAAGGTCAGGCATGGGTCAATGCATAAACGACAAAATGTAACTCTGAAAAAATGAAGCAATATGTCCGGTTGTGACTGTAGTATAGAGTTCAGCAGCAAGGATGAGAGTAAGGTACTCATCACTCTGCTCGCCATCAACGCCTTGATGTTTGTGGTCGAAATTGTGCTAGGAATATTAAGTGAATCGACGGCTCTCATTGCCGATTCAATGGATATGCTTGCCGATGCAACTGTATACGGCATTGGACTCTACGCTGTGGGCAAGGCTGCAATCGTTAAAATCAAAGCTGCGCATATCAGCGGTCTATTCCAGATTGTTCTCGGCGCAGCTGTAGCCGTCGACGTGATTCGCCGCACAATCATAGGGAGTGAACCCGAGTCATCTCTGATGATTATGGTGGGCATCGCTGCACTAGTCGCCAATCTGATCTGTCTACGTCTCATCTCAAAACACCGTGATGGAGAAGTGCACATGCGGGCCAGTTGGATCTTCTCCAAAAACGATGTCATCGCCAATATTGGAATTATCGTAGGCGGCGCTCTGGTCTACCTGTTTGATTCAAGATTCCCCGACCTGATTATCGGACTGGCCATTTCGATTCTTGTGATTCGCGGCGGCATCCATATTATTAAAGATGCTGCCAGTGAAGCAAAATCCGATAAAATCGGATCACAGTGCACAGATTAGACAAATAACAATCCTCTACAGAACATAGGAAGACAATGAAAAAATATCTACTGCTTATTATGGCTGCAGCACTCATTAGCGGCCCGGTTTATGCAAAAAAAGATAAGGGTGGCGCTCTACCGCCAGGACTCCAGAAGAAGGTTAACCGTGGTGATTCACTTCCTCCTGGTTGGCAGAAGAAACTTCAGAAAGGGGCAACGATGGAGCGTGAGGTCTATGAACAGGGAACCGTGATCAAACCCGTTGATGCTAAAGGTGTTATAACCATCAAAGTCGATAGCAAAGTCATTCGACTGATGAAGGCAACTCGTGAAATTGTCGATATTCTCCAATAACTATTAAAAAAAAATACCGTATGCAACTCTCCACCATTTTTCAATCGACCCGTCCCTCATTTCTAATTCTGACACCCATCTGTGTCTTTCTTGGATTGAGCACCGCACTCTCTGTGGGGGCCACGGTCAACTACACCATCTTTAGCCTGATCCTGATAGGTGCCATCGCGGCCCATATCAGCGTGAACACCCTTAACGAATATTTTGACTTCACCAGCGGTCTCGATCTGAAAACCGAAAAGACCCCCTTTAGTGGGGGTAGTGGTGCCCTGCCTGCTAATCCAGAGATGGCCAATGCCGTATTGGCAACTGGCCTGATCTCACTTCTAGTGACTGCGGTGATTGGTATCTATCTGATGACTCAACAGAGTGCACAGATCCTCCCTATCGGCATCGTCGGCATGATTATCATCTACACCTACACCAACTGGATCAACCGCATTCCCTTTCTCTGCCTGATCGCACCCGGTATCGGTTTTGGGTTGTTGATGGTGGTCGGTACCCATATCGTGCTCACCAAGGAGTATTCGCTGCTGCCATGGCTTGCAGCTCTGGTTCCCTTCTTTCTGGTCAACAACCTGCTACTGCTCAACCAGTACCCCGATATTGAGGCCGACAAGAGTGTGGGGAGAAACCACCTGCCCATCGCCTACGGTACCACCAGCAGCACCGTCGCCTATGCTCTGTTTATGTTGGGAGCCTACCTGATGATCGCCATCTCTGTGGTGATGGGTTACTTCCCGCTACTGAGCCTGATTGCACTCATTCCAATGGGCCTCGCTATCTTCTCGCTAATGGGTGCTAAAAAATATTCAGCCGATATCGGTCAGTTTCCCCAATATCTTGGAACCAATGTGGCTGCGACCCTCGCCACTCCCCTACTGTTGGGTATATCTCTACTCTACGGATTTTAAATACAAAAGGATTAGCTTTTGTTGCGGTTACCACCTCGCCCCGGCCTGAAGTAATTGATGTTGTCATAGTAAGATTCATCTTCATTATCGACAGACCATCCCGGCATACCGAGAATGGGAAAGGGTTGTAGATCCTTTGGCTTAGTGTATTGATCACCCCTGGCAAAGATATCAGCGAGAGACTCATCCAACTGTTGCAATTGCCCTGGTAGCGCCATATCAAAATAGCCTGCATCCACATCCAGTAGAATCGCATTAGCGGTCATTCCTACGTAGGGCATCAACCCCTTCTCATACATCGCATGGCCAAACGTGACACAGTGCAATTTGCTTGCAAGTTCATCACGGCGATCCCAGAAAAGCGCTTTCCACCTGAAATCTCGAATTAGCTGCAGCAGCGATTCATCAGAGGAGAGCACCACCACTCCACCCTCATCAAACAGTGAAAGCATATTCTCAATCGGCGAGCGTCGACCCAGATCACCACCCGCCTCCATGCGCTCTTTCGCCCGAGGAATATGGATCGAATTGATCACCGCCTTGGTTTTGGGAAAAATAAACCAGGTGAGATACTGAAAAAAGTCGTGCCAGTTGCCGAGGCGGGTTTGAATCTCACCGGTGGCATAGATCCGCGGGGCGTAGGTTTCAGCAAAGGTGTGGGGCTTACCATCCTGCTTCACAATCTTTAGCGCCTGGCCACCGAGAGTCATGATCGGTTC
>JAPHSO010000320.1 GCA_026193675.1 Gammaproteobacteria bacterium
ATGAACCGCAATGCTCTCTTTCTTTTTCAGAATACCATCATCATTCAGACGCAGAATGACCGCGGCCACCTCTAGCAGAGCATCTTTTTTGTGGTTAAATCCGGCAGTCTCGACATCAATGATAACGGGAAGAAATCCGCGAAAACGATCAGCTATACCTCTTTTTGATCCCACACTAAATCCTTTAACCGTTGACCGCGATGAAGCGGCTATAGAGCTCAAGAATAATAACAACCAATATTGCGGTGATCACGGTGTAGTGCTCATGGTTTTTATACCATTGGCGGGCATCCCAACTGGTCTTTCTTAACTCAAAGATACGGAAAATGTTGGGAACAAAACGGGGTACGGTGGCTTCAAACTCATCCCACTGTTCAGGAAAAATTCCCTTCAATGTGTGCTCCTCACCGAGGATAGTTGGGATATAGGTGAGCAGAAAGATCGCTGCACTTGCTACCCAGACCAGGGGATGATGGATAACAAGGTTAATACCCAACAGGATAAAAAATGAACCGACATAGAGCGGATTGCGCACAATAGCGTAGATCCCTTCCATATTGAGCTGCTGGTTTTTATGCAGCGTTCCTGCGGAGATTGAGCGAGTCAGAACCCCTATAACGATAGAGAGCAAACCCCACCGGTATTGGGTTTGATCAATTGAGAGGATCGAGATTCGCTCATAGGCAAACAGATAAATAATAAGAGGCCACAGTGTAAAGCGGGCAATGTGCACACGTTTGGCCTGCAACCAGATCATAAGGGGATGGAGTTCTGACATAAATCTACTGTAGTTTGAGTTGAATTAAACTAACTGCCAATGAAGTGTCTCATTGGCCTTTAGAGGGATAAGTTGGTTTTTATTATCCATAGGGAAGCTCTCTGGAACGGTCCACGGCTTGTTAATCAGGGTAATTTGAGATTCGTTACGCGGAAGCCCGTAAAAATCGGCGCCATGAAAGCTGGCGAAGCCCTCCAGTTTCTCTAGAGCACCAAGGGACTCAAAGATCTCGGCATAGACCTCAATAGCACATGGCGCAGAGAAAATCCCAGCGCAGCCACAGGCGCTCTCTTTAGCATGTTGGCTGTGTGGGGCACTATCGGTTCCGAGGAAGAAGCGTGGATCTCCTGAAGCAACAATCTCACAGAGTCTTTCACGATGCTGTTCACGTTTAAGGATCGGCAGACAATAGAGATGAGGATTGATCCCGCCTCTGAAGATATCACTACGGTTATAGAGCAGGTGTTGAGGGGTGACGGTTGCGCCCACATGGCCACCAGCATCAATTACGAAATTGGCCATATCTGCGGTGGTAACATGCTCAAGGACCACTTTAAGATCGGGTAATTTCTCTAGCAGTGGTTTGACCACCTGCTCCAGAAATGATTTCTCTCTGTCAAATACATCCACAGCTGGATCAGTGACCTCTGCATGAATAAGCAGTGGCAGTCCAACATTGGTCATAGCCTGTAGCGTTGGAAGTAGCGCAAAGATGTCGGTCACTCCAGCATCCGAGTTGGTGGTTGCGCCGGCCGGGTAGAGCTTAACGCCATAGATCATGCCACTCTGTTTGGCATTTTCAATATCTTCAGGCGAGGTCTTTTGCGTGAGATAGAGCGTCATTAAAGGGGTGAAGTCACAACCGGCAGGGATAGCATCGACCACCCGTTGACGATAGGCCATCGCATCATTAAGGCTTGTGACCGGGGGCTTCAGATTAGGCATGACGATTGCCCGTCCAAAACGTCTGGCGTGATGGGGGACAATCTCACCTAAAGCATCGCCATCTCGAAAGTGGACATGCCAGTCGTCAGGACGGGTCAGCGTTATCTGTTTCATATCGGAGTCTTAGCTATCAAATCGATGGACTGTTGATGAGGAGGTGGGTTCAGATTCTCAGTGCATATCCCAGTCCAACATACATCTTGCCATGGAGGCCCATGCTGTGAGCGGCGCAGTGATAAACAGTAGCACTGTAAGAAGGGTAAAAGTTATGCTCTTACTCATTTTACGATCCTTGGTGAAATTGGGAATGTTGTTTAAGTTCCAGTTAGGGAGACGATCCTATCATAGTGATAGAGAACACTCATTAAGTGGATAACATAAATTACATCAATTCCATTTGCCGACTTTTAGATTGCTTGGTAAGGTGTTGAACCAAGCTAGGCTCAATAGATAGAGTCTTTTTGAAAATCGAGGCGAAAATAGATGTACGATTCAAACGAAAACCGCAGTGACACACTATCCCGCTGGGTCACCTTTACCCTGGCCGATGAGGTTTATGGTATTGATGTGATGCAGATCCGCGAAGTACTTCGTTGTCCCGAGATCTCTCCTGTTCCTGGCTCACCCTCTTATGTGCGGGGTATTATCAATCTGCGTGGCAATGTGGTTGCCATCATCGATACACGTAGCCGTTTTGGTCTGCCGCCACACGAGCTGGATGACAACTCACGAATCATCATCCTTGAGGCGAAGGACTATATGGTTGGTTTTATGGTCGATAGCGTCAGTGAGGTGGCGGAGCTGAACTCGTCCGGGGTCGAGCCTGCTCCCGATACCGGGAGTCATGGTAGTACCAAATATATTGCAGGACTCTATAATCGTGACGATGGTCTGTTAATTCTGGTAGATGCCAACAAGCTGCTCTCCGATGACGAGCTGGCCGAGATCGCCTCTTTTTAGGCTCCCTCTTCACCAATGGCTTGAAATATAGCCTCCTTAATCTCTTCCTCATTGATGGGCTGATTATTGGCACTTGATATGAAGAAGAGATCTTCGGCTCTCTCTCCCAACGTTGTGATGCGTGCATTGTGCAAAATCACCTTCTGTTCCCCCAGTGCATAGGCAATTTGCGAGAGTAGACCCGGTTGATCGGTGGAGATCACCTCAACAACAGTTAGTCCTGAAGACTCCTCTTGAGAGAAGTAGATCTGAACCGGGACTTTGAACAGCTTGAGCTGTCTCTGTTGAGTTCCCCGAATTATTTCCGGTGGCTGGTAATCTCCTGCCAGCATCTCCTTTAATCGCTCCTCAATACGGCTGGTTTGGTAGGGGTCGTTGATCTGCTCGCCATCCTGATCCAGGATGACATAGGTGTCGAGTGTCATCCCTTCCTTTGACTGCATAATTTTGGCATCAACAATAGATAGTCCTAGTTGTGCCAACGTAGCGGTGACCTGGGTAAAAAGAGAGTTTTGTACCGGAGTGTAAATAAATAGCTCGGTTCCACCACGCTCGTTATTTTGTCTAATTGTCACCAGGGAACTGTTGGACGAATTGTTGATGATCTGCTGAGTGTGCCACTCGACATCTTTGGCATTATAGCGCCAGAAATACTCTTTACTGA
>JAPHSO010000306.1 GCA_026193675.1 Gammaproteobacteria bacterium
ATGCCAGAGATCGACGACTACTACGAGCCGTTCGATTACGACTATCCAAAGCTGCAGAACAAACCTCTTTCAGAGGCGGCACCTACAGCACGTCCACTGTCGCAGATCACCGGTAAGACCATGGAGAAGATCCATTGGGGTCCTAACTGGGAGGATGATCTCGCAGGTGAATTTAGCAAACGTTCAGTCGATGCTAACTTTAAGGACATCGAGAAGGAGATGTATAAAGACTTCGAGAAGACATTCCATATGTATCTTCCACGTCTGTGTAATCACTGTCTCAATCCTGCCTGTGTTGCATCGTGCCCATCAGGCGCTATGTACAAGCGTGAGGAGGACGGTATCGTTCTTATCGACCAGGACAAGTGTCGTGGTTGGAGAATGTGTGTCAGCGCCTGCCCATACAAGAAGATCTACTACAACTGGGAATCGGGTAAATCTGAGAAGTGTATCGCCTGTTACCCTCGCATCGAGTCAGGTATGCCAATGGCATGTGCTGAGTCATGTGTAGGTCGTATCCGTTATGTTGGTGTCATGCTTTATGATGCAGACAAGATTTCTGATACTGCCAGCACCAATGATGAGCAGCAGCTCTATGATGCACAGATGGGTATCTTCCTGGATCCAAACGACCCTGCTGTTATCAAACAGGCAGAGGCTGATGGTGTGCCAATGCAGTGGATTGAGTCTGCTCAGAAATCACCCGTCTACAAGATGGCGATGGAGTGGAAAATCGCTTTCCCAATCCATCCTGAGTTCCGTACGCTGCCAATGATGTGGTATGTCCCACCTCTCTCACCTGTACAGAGTCAGATCGACCAGAACAATCTGCCTACCGAGGCCGATGGCAATATTCCAAAGGCAGAGGCGCTACGCTTCCCTGCGAAATATCTGGCTAACCTGCTCACCGCCGGTGATGAGAAGCCAATTATCAGCGCACTACAACGTCTGCTCGCCATGCGTAGTAACCAGCGTAGTAAAGCTGTTGACGGGAAAACCAATGTTGCGGCTCTTGAGTTAGCGGGTCTGACCGAAGCGCAATCTGATGAGATGTATCAGATGCTTGGTATCGCCAACTACGAAGATCGTTTCGTAATTCCTACTGCCCACCAGGAGATGCAGATGGATGATCCATATGCCTTCCAGGGTCAGAATGGATTCATGGGCGGTAATGTCACTTCGCACGGCGATGATGGTGGTCAGGGCTTCACCCTGTTCCCAGCCAAGCGTGAGCAGACATTTACGCCGCAGGATATCCAGCGTAAATCGAAGAAGTGCTAACGGGAGCTGAACTGTGATTATTTACAAAATACTAGCTCGCCTCATCGACTATCCAACCACAGAGATGATTGAAAATATCTCTGAGGTTAGAACGTTGGTAGCTGAGGATGCATCGATTGCTGCTTCAGAAAAGGAGGCGATCAATGAGTTCGTCTCCTGGATGGAGGGGCAGGATTTGCTGAGAATTCAGGAGAACTATGTAAATACATTCGACATGGTTCCAGAGCACGATCTACACCTGACTCACCATATTTTTGGTGATGACCGTGGACGTGGTCCGGCACTGGTCGATCTCTCTGAGCACTATAAGGCTGCAGGATTGGAGGTGGCAGAGAAGGAGATTCCCGATTTCCTACCACTAATTCTGGAGTATGTATCGACACTCGATGATATGGGTGCCCGAGTCTTTTTGGGTGATGCAGCCAAGGTGATAACCGTTCTGGCCGCTAATCTTGAAAAGGCAGAAAGCCCCTACGCCAAACTGATTCGTATCGTCGACAATCGTGGCCACCTGGCTCAAGCAGCCTGAGGAGAATATCAATGACATTTCACGACTTTATCTTTGGAGCCTACCCTTATATTGCGGGTGTAGTCTTTATTCTGGGCAGCTGGTTACGTTTTGACCGTGAACAGTACACCTGGAAAGCAGACTCATCTCAGCTATTGAGTAATGGCTCTATGCGTATTGCTAGCAACCTGTTCCATGTGGGGATACTGGCAATTTTTGGTGGACACTTTGTGGGTCTATTGACTCCTCATAGCTGGTTTACAGCAATGGGCGTTTCCGATATTGCTCACCAATATGTGGCCATCTATGCCGGCGTCATCTTTGGTGGCATGTGCTTCCTGGGTGCCTTGATGTTGACCATTCGTCGACTATCAAATGAGCGTGTTGCTGCGGTTAGTCGTACCCGTGACAACTTCATCATTATCTGGATTCTGATTACTGTAACGATTGGTCTAAGTACCATCCCTACCTCAATCGGACATGCCAGTCATGGTGATGCATCGGTGATGATTGCACTGACACAGTATGTACAGAGCATTGCAACACTCAATCCTAATCCTGCACTATTACAGGGTGTTGATTCAGTATTTAAACTGCACATGTTCTTCGGCATGACGCTGTTCCTGCTCTTCCCATTTACACGATTAGTACACGTTTGGAGTGTACCTGTTGGATATCTGGGACGCGCCTATCAGGTCGTCCGTCGTAAGCGTATGGTTATGAATTAAAAAGGTTTACCCCTTCCCGGTTCATGACCGACTGGGGAGGGGACTTTTAATTTAAAGTTGTTAAGAAGTAGAGAACGAAGAAAAGAGCGATGAAAACGAATCCATTTGCGACCCGAATCGAAACCGTAATGGTTGATGGTAAACCAATCGATACCGATCAAGAGGGTTATATACAAGATATGAGCCAATGGTCAGAAGGATTTGCCAAAGCACAGGCCGCTAAAGAGGGGCTTGAGTTAACACAAGAGCACTGGGATGTGATCTACTATATTCGTGAATACTATGAACAGCATAGTGTTCAAGCCGAAGTGCGTAAGATGATTAAGTACTTTAAAGAGAAATGGGGACCAGAGCGTGGTACTAACCACCATCTGCATGATCTATTTCCTTATGGTGGCCCGCAGAAGCAGGGTAATCGTGTTGCGGGAATTCGCAGAACAAAGGGCGAGCATTAACCAATACTCAGTTTGGTGGCTCTATAGAGCTATCTAAGTGATTTATCGGAATTGGGTTGCAGTCATATTTCTGATTAAGATATACCGTTATGGTGGTTGTTTGATGTGGCGAGCCGTTCGGCCAGCTCTCGGGCAATATTTTTCATAATCAGATAGCTGACACGTGGGCTCTTACCCAAAAGCAGATCGAGGTCTGACTGGTTTATTCTAAACAGCAGTGAGTCCTCAATAGCTGTTGCAGTCGCGCTTCTTAGCGCATCTCTAACCACAGCCATCTCCCCAACAACTTCACCTGGATGGATGATGCCGAGGTGACCTGAATTTATCGCTTTAATCTCGATTTTGCCATTAAGTAATAGGTAGATCTCGTGTCCCGCCTCATCGGCATGAAACAGGATCTTCTGGCGTGGTAGCTCAATGAGATGGCATACACTCATCAATAGTTTATATTCATCGTCCATCAGCCCAGAGAATAGAGGAAGCTTCCGCAGGATATGGATGACCGCCTTTTGGGTCGTTGCTTTATCATTCCTTGGCATAGGGATTTAACCGGATACTCTTCATATAATAGTCATTGATTCTATTTTCATATGCTTCACACTACAATCAAGTTATGAAAAGTTCTCTCAACCCCCAGGATTCAGTTTGATGACAAGCCGCACCCACAGCTCAGAGCTTACCCTTGAGCCACTCGATAATCTCCAACTAGCCGGGATGTGTGGCCCGCTTGATGAGCATCTTCGGCTGATTGAGCGACGCCTCGGTGTTGAGATCAATAATCGTGGAAACCAGTTCCGTATCATTGGTGATGATGAATCGATTCGTGCGACTACAGAGGTGCTCAATGCGCTCTACAAATTGAGTGGTGAGAGTGATGAGCCGATCACCTCTAATCATGTTCACATCTATCTGCAGGATTCAGGGATAGAGGAGATGCTGGAGACCGATCAGATTGATGAGGTGCTGGTGCGTACCCGTCGTGGTGTGATTAAGGGACGTGGTCCCAACCAGCAGAAGTACCTC
>JAPHSO010000334.1 GCA_026193675.1 Gammaproteobacteria bacterium
ATAATTATTGATGGTTTATACCCAGTTTCTGGAGCATAGTTAAGATATATATCATTGGTGGTTTGAATACCACCATCCACGGGTTCCAAAATAACCTTCCAGTCTAATTTATCTAGATGGTTTTTCATTTGACCACGTGTACAGCTCACCCGTAGATGCCCATCTACTATTCCTTCTGCTCTTCTATCTTTGTAATTTTTCTTATCCAACATAAATGTATATGTTCTTCCATCAGGAATCTGATGACTAACATCTCTTCCTATTACTACGTTCTCATATTCAGCCACCCGCCAGGCAGTAAAAACATAGGGGGATTCTTCTGAAGTGTCAGTCCATAGAGGATAGTTGCCACCTGCTATTTGCTGGTAACCAAAGAAACGTATTTGCTTTTTATTTGCCGCATGCAATCCACCATATGCTGGTCTTGGGAAATTAAAATCAATCCCATCATGAACTATTGCACTTAACGTTAAGCTGCCACCCTCGCTATGTATCTCAAACCTACCTTGGTTATCTGTCAGCGTATAACCACAACCTTTACCAGAGGCCAGCAATGCTCCACCGGTGCAAAAGGGAACTTTTGCGTTTACTACAGGAACATCGTATTGATCAATTACTTGTCCGTAGAAATTAATATCTTCCATACCACCTCTAAATCCAAACAGATAATAGGCGACCTGCGCTGGATTGAGTTTGGCCAACATCGATTGCTCATCAACAACCTCTGATTTGGGTTGTTTTATCGTTGAAGTTGTCGATAACGAAGCTTGTGACTGAGAAGCATTTACCGGTGATTGGTGCGACAATGATGTATTAGATGCGGCATGTTCAATTGATTTGAGATTTTGTGGTTTTTGAGAATTTGCAATGGTCAAGAACAACCAAATACCGATTACAGCAGCCAACAATAATATTATAGAAACTACTCTCTTGTGTTTACTCATACCAATAATTCTCTAATAACTGCAGGTGTATATCATTGATCGCCAAGTCCTGACAGACCACCATCTCGCGAATTCAATCCGAGTGAGGTTAGCAACACGTTATTCCAATAACTCTTCCGAATTTCCCACTGCCCTCCTCCACGCGTTTCGGAGTAATAGCCATGAAATTGAGCGCTATGATCATGATTGCTGTTAGATAACCCGTCCATCTCAATATTGTTTTCCTCATCAATAACACCTCGTGTAATTTCCTGCCCCAGCGCCTTCGTACGCCCTGGGATAATATGAGACAAGATGTTTGCCGAATCAGCAGTGAGCTGTTCTGACCACGTTAGTTCATCGCCATTTTTCAGGAATTGATCAGTAACCTCGCTGTACATCGCATTACAAACAACAGCTTCAGCCAGATCGGCTACAGCATCAAAAATTCCTGAAACCAGATCTCGCGGTCCACCTGCGCAATCTACAGCCTCGTTGGTGTAGTGCCAGGTTGGTGCCCCGATCGGTAGATAATCTGGTTTAGTTAGCTGATTAAACTCCCATGCCTCTAGGGCCTTATCTGCACTATTCCAGAAATTAACTATACTACCTGCTGAACTATTGATATCGCCATAATAGGAACCACCGACATTTATATTTTGCATATTGTCATCCGTAGTAGAACCATGCAAAGCCTCTACAGTATAGCGGTATTTGTCTGGAGGCATATCATAGTCCGTCATTTGATCTACGTTATAACAACGCCATGCATCTTCAGGAAACAATGGTTTGTCTAAGTAGTCATCTATCATACAACTTAAGCTACCACTTCCGAGAGTGCCAAGATAGTCGACCAGTTTATGCTGTATAGGTTTTTGATTCTGGTTAAACCCACCCGCCACTTCGGCGGCTTCACTGGCTGTGTAACTTGCATTAAAGGGGTCAGAGCCCTTTATTGCTTAATTGTGATAGTCTTGTCGGCCGTCGATCAATCGATTGGCGATATCTTTTTTAGAAATATAAATGAAATGAGGTTGTAACATGGGTGGTTGTTGTGGAAGTTGTAATGGTCAAGATACTGAGCAAACTAACGAACAGGAAAGAGCTGTAAATAAAGAGCAGGAACAGAACGAAGAGCAGACTCAAGCTCAAGAGCAGGAGAAGAAGTAGTTCATTCTCTGTTACGTTGCAGCAGACCACACCATTGATGATCTGTATGCAATATGAGGGGCCTTTTAAAAAGGTGACGGAGGGATTAATGGGGTCAAGCCAGGGATGGCTATAGATAATATCTCGTACTCTGTGTAACCGCGGCATTTTGCCGTTAGGCGTGATAGCGATTATTTGATCTGATTGGGTACATCCTGTTCCAGGTAGGCCTCCTCCTCTGGCGTAAGATCCACCTCATCAAAGCCATCAATCATCGGCATCACATGCTGCACAAAAGAGTGCCCCGCTGTCAGCAGATAGATATGGGCAATAATAAACACCGCTATGGCAAATGCGGCAGCGGTATGGACCAGCGCAACCCACATCAAACTCTCTCCTGCACCGTTCCAGAAACCGGCAAAAAGGTATGCCAATCCACTGATCCAGATAGCTGGAAACAGGAGCAGCTTCAACGCCAGATAGGTGAGTGCCTGTAAAGGATTGTGCTTGCGCCAGTAGGCCTTGTGGTAGGGGTGCCGCTCTCCCTTAAAGATGCCATAGGCGTAATAGCGAGCAACTTGCCATAACCCTCTGGTAGTCGGCACATAGTGTCGCCAGGTACCGGTGGTCAGATGCCAGAAGATGGCAAAGATCCATAGAACGCCCAGGGCAATAGCCGCCATGGTGTGCCATTCGACTGCACCCCTGAAATCCAGCACATGGTAGAAACCATGGATATTAAAGCCGCTCAACAGCAGCAGGAATATCAACACCATTTGGCTCCAGTGCCAGAACCGCTCGAAGCGAGAGAAGAGCAATACCCGACGTCTGTTCATGACTGACCTCCCTTACGATTGAGGATACGAACCGCTCCATGTCCCACTACACCGAATAGCGTTCCAGCAATCGCAAGCAGGCCAATGATATCGAGCCACCTGCTGCTATCCCTGCCGGGGATGTAGACCCCTTCGATATTTTTCAGCCGGCTCTGTTTAGCGTGGCACTCATCGCAGGAGAGGGCATCCTCTTTGGGGGCCACCATGTGCGTAATGGGCCAGTGGGAGTAGGTATCTACAAAATCGAACTCACCACTGTAGGCAATTCCGTTTTTCTCCATACCGACCCGAATCGCATTACCAAAATCGTAGTTTCCCCAGTAGGCATCATCGTCATCACCCCACAGGTGCATATAGACCAAAGTGTTATTGCCTTTGTCATAGGGCTGGACCGTGTGCATGCGTTTGAAGGGCCAGATGCGTGATTTATCATCCGCTGCGCTACCATTAAAACGGTTAATCTCAACCGGCCCACTGTCTGGGTCAAACTCTGTATCAATGGTTGTGTAGATCATCTGTCCATCAAACCAGGCATAGTGGGGCACCAGGTTTTCACCGTACTTGAAGCTCCCTTTTATCGACTTGTAGGTCGCACGGTGTTCACCATTGCCCTGGGTGTACGCCTTCTCCTTGTACCCTTCACCATCGATTGTTTTACCGGCTGTGCGCCAATCCCAGTCGGTCTTGGTCGCGACCCCACCCCGGGCGATGGTTGGAATATGACACGTTTGACAGGCGACCCGCTCCACATGTTGATTTAGCTTAATTCCTGCCAGGGTTTCTCCAGGATGTGGCGAGAGACCGTGGCAAGACTCGCAGGTGGCCACATCGCGCCGTATACCGGGCTGACCGGTACCCTTGGTATCTTTGGCAATCACGCTATAACGGCTACCGGCCCATAGATGCTTATTGGAGACATGGCATTTGGTACAGCTGAAGTTGAGCCCCTTGGCGTCCATGTGGACATCCAGCTCTTTGCTGGGCTGTTTGAGTGATGAGTCCAGATCCCCGTGCTTGACCCCATCGCCACCCCCACCATAGAAGTGACAACCACCACAGTTCTCACGCCCAGGCAGCCCGATATTCTGCGCCACTTTGACCAAATAGATCGGTTTCTTGCCCTCGAACATAATCGAACAGGCCTTGTTTCCCTTGGTGGGAGGCGTTTTGTAGTAGTCTCCTGTGCGGTCGTGACAGACCAGACAGTCGATATTATTTTGGTTGGTAAAGTCGAAGCTGTCATCCTTCCATCCATAGCCGGCATGACACTGGGCGCACATCCCCTCATTGCCCCGTGCATTGGTGCAGAAATTGTTGACGATGCTCTTCTTGCCCAGCTTCTGTCCTGTTGTGGGGTGGGTATATTCCCAGGTCCAGTGGATCGACTTCATAAAGTGCTTGCCAGCCTCGGTATGGCAGGAGAGACAGGCCCGGGTCACCTCAGGGCCGTTGTTGAATGGCCCCTCTAAAATCTCATATTTACTGTGATCGGCTGTTGATGCGCTGGCCTCCCTGGCTATAGGTTGCACGCTCTCCTGGCTGCGGAAATTCATATCTGAATCGATGATGTCGGTAGTTGCAGATAGCGTCTGCGCAGAGCTGAATAGCACCGCAGACAAAAACAGAGAGGACCATCGATTGGAAGCTGCCATCCTGTAGACCTTATGTTGGGAATTTGTTGAAAACTGAAACCGTGCATCAACAAGAAAACATTGGATTAATAGGAGTATAGGAACAGGTCTATTAATTGGCAATGTTATGGCTATCCCTTTTATCAATTGAGATGCCGAGGCAGACCTTTTTCAAGATTTCCTAATGCAACCTTTCCCTTTCTTCGAAATTTTCTGACTCCTTAGCGCCTACTACGCGAAGATCATACAATTTGAAACAGCGCGCTATGCCATTTCAGATCCCATTGTTCGCTCCGGCATACTGTTCTCTGTCTGCTTGATCCATTTAACGGCTTTTAACTGACCCTGTCTATCTTCAACCAGAGCACTACAGGATTCGACCCAATCTCCACAGTTAGCATACTGAACACCATCAATCTCTTTCAGTTCAGAATGGTGAATATGACCACAAATTACCCCATCTAGCTCACGCTTCAAACATTCGTTGGTCAGTGCTGCCTCATAATTAGAGATGATACTAAACGCTGTTCGTATCTTGTATTTTAGATATGAGGAGAGTGACCAGTAGTCCATTCCCAATGCACTTCGCAGACGGTTGTACCAGACATTAATCAGTAGCATGGACTCATAGGCAACATCACCAATAGCTGCCAACCACTTTCGGTTGAATACAACAGCGTCATATCCATCGCCATGAACAACCCAGTACTTTTTACCGTTAGGTGAGTGGTGAATGTATTCATCCACAAGATGGATATTTCCGAACGACATGCCTGAGTAACGGCGCAGGAACTCGTCGTGGTTACCCGTAATATAGATTATCTTAGTGCCCCTTTTTGATCGGGTCAGGATACGACGTATGACATTAATATGTTCCTGTGGCCAGTAGGCGCGCCTCTTCATGCGCCAGCCATCAATAATATCTCCGACCAGGTAGAGCGTGTCACAACTATTATACTTAAGGAAATCACAAAGCAGCTCTGCCTTTGCACTCGACGTTCCCAGATGTACATCAGAAAGCCAGATGCTATGATGATGCCGATGCTCTGTGCAGTGTGGAGATGGCTCCTCACAGGCCGGCTCACTCATCCACTCAGGTATCGGCTGAAATGGCAATTTATCAAATAGATATGGGCTCTGTTCTAATGAATCCATTAGCCCAGTTATTTCAGTAGTTTTGCAGCTGTTTTTGTAAGGTCTCTATCTTTTTCTCTGTTGTTTAGATAAAAACCTTTAAGCGTGACTTCAATCATCACCTGTCTCAGTTAATGTAGAAATTACGACAAAGAATAGAGATTATTTATGACATTGTTATGTCGTAATTGTTACGCTTTTATTACCTATCCTAGCCGATTCAATGAATGTTCATGGCTAATAGGGATTTTTTGTTGGGATGAACAACAGGAGTAAAAAGTGAGTTGCTCCCAATGCCGGGAACTAAGGGGTCAGCTCCTGCATTTTACCGGCACTGCGAAATACCCTACCTTTAGTGTATCCTCAACAGCATCATTTTTATAATTTGGAATTAAACATGAAACATTACGCTTTAATTGCAGCATTGAGTGCTACCACACTATTTATTAGCAGTCCGATATGGGCCAGCAGTACGCTCTCATGCCCTGATTTGTCACAGGCCTCACAGATTACCGATTGTCCTTCCGAGGATAATTTGCAGCATATGTTTAAAGCCAGTTGCGGACTCTTTGAGGATAACGCAAATGCTGAAAAGCCTGCTCTCTGTAATTCTTATGAGGATTTTAAACGCCGCAAGAACACATCATTATGGGGAGATTCAGATAGTGACTTTATGGGGTATCAGTCATGTGCTATACCTGCCTCAACAATTACAAGCTCCCAACTGATCAGTATGGCAGTCACCCATAGGGACGATCTGTATAGGGTCTCTTGCCACTATCAAAATGATGTCAGTTTTTCGATGCGCTCAGCTAGTAAATGTGAACTGCCTGGGCTGAAGAGCCCAGATATTGATATGAATATTGACTGTAGTTCTGATCCGCAAGCATGCAAAGTTGTGTGTGACTGATAAATATCTAATGAAGACAATGAAAGCTTTTATTCTATTCCCCATCCTGGCGATAACCTTTATCACCTCAACAGCCTCAGGGGCTGATTACCTGCGAGATTCCGCACAAGTCCATGAGCTGCTCAATGGTAGCAAGCTGGAGGGGATCTACTTGCGGAGAAATACACCGTATACCCTTAACTTTCAAACAGATGGTACTGTGGTGAACCAGAGGAGTGAGCGAGGACGTTGGTGGGTAAACCAGCAGGGACAGTACTGTCGCACCTGGGATACTGGACGACTCAAGGGAAACTCTAGCTGCATGGATCTGTCGCTTGAGGGAGATCAGATCGCCATCTACTCCCGAGAGAAGAGGGTGGCAGAGGGTCTGTTGCTGCGAGAGTGATTTTCGCAGTAATCGAGTACACACCCCTAATAACTTATCATCAACTGATGGGCATTTAGTTAAGTATTCCGTAAGTACTGTCAGGGCAAACTCAATAGGAGAAGATCTTGTGAAATTATTAAATTGGGACGAAACACTAAGTGTTCAGATCGACGAAGTAGATGAAGATCACCGTAGGCTTATTGATCTGTTTAATATTCTCAACCGCTCTGTTGCGGAAGGTGACTCGCCCATCTATATCGAAGCGGTGTTAGAGGAGCTTTTAAGCTGTACCGCATGGCACTTCAGGCACGAGGAACGCTTGATGCTACAGCATGCTTATGATGGATTAGAAGAGCACAAAGCGGAGCACAAGGAGTTGATTGAAAGTGCTGGCGAGCTAAAGAAGAAGTTCCTGCAGGAGGGCACATCTCTCACCATTGAGGATATCGATTATCTGGAACGCTGGTTAACCGGCCATATCCTCGGTACCGATATGGCGATGGGCGCATTTCTCTGCGAGGTGATGTAGGCAGCCAATAGAGACCCCGATTATGGGTCTAACCATTTTTAAGAGAGCAGATAGTCAAAGGTGGTTGAGCTGTTTCTACACTGTTTTTTACCCGCTCAAGATTTTCTATTGCAATCTTTGCATCTTTCTTCGGTGTTTTAATAAATAAGATTCGGGTTAACTCTTTACCGCAATTTACGCAAAGCTTTTTTTATAGCAACTGAGAGTTCGTTATAAAAACTTTTTAAGTCCAGTTAGAACTCCCTCTCTTTTGCTCTGTCGGTCAGACTGTTAAGTGCTATCCTTGTTGTGGCTGCTTATTAAAAATTGAGATTTTTATGTTCGGTATAGGTTTTTCCATCTTTTCCCTGCTGCTGGGTACGGCGTTGCTTTTGCTGGGGATCGGCCTGCAGGGCACCCTGCTGGGTCTACGTGCGGTTGAGGAGGGCTTTGCCGTCTCGGTAATCGGCTATGTGATGTCTGCCTATTTTCTCGGCTTTGCCCTGGGCATCTATCTCTGCCCACCCCTGATCCGGCGGGTCGGTCACATCCGCGCCTACGCGGCGATGGCTGCGATCGCTTCCGCGGCAGCGATCGCCTTTCTTCTCTTTATCAATCCCTATGCCTGGTCACTGCTTCGCATCATCACAGGTGCATGCATGGTCGGGCTCTACATGGTGGTGGAGAGCTGGATCAACACCCTGGCCCCCAACCATCTACGCGGCCAGTTCTTTAGCGCCTATATGGTCGTCACCTTTGTTGCCCTGGCGCTGGCCCAGTACCTTCTGCTGTATGCTGACATCTCAGGCCACAGCCTGTTTGTTCTCACTTCGATCTTCATCTCCTTTGCTCTGGTGCCGATTGCGCTAACACGCATCGAACAGCCGCAACAGGTCATCACACCAAAACTGCATCTGCCCACCGTTTACGCAGAATCACCACTGGGGGTGGTGGGTACCCTGACCGCAGGATTGGTGATGGGGGCCTTCTGGGGGATGATGTCGGTTTACTGCGCCAAGGCCGGGATGGATACCACAACGACCGTACTACTGATCAGTAGTACCATCATCGGTGGTGCACTCCTGCAATGGCCGATAGGCAAGCTTTCTGACCGCGTTGATCGGCGTCTTGTCATCAGCGCTACCGCATTAATCGCTGCCACACTGGCACTGCTTAACTACCTCTACATCCAGGATAATTCTTCGTTGTTATATATCGCCTATTTTCTTTATGGCGGTTTTGCCTTCTCGCTGTATAGCCTGAGCGTTGCTCATGTGAATGACCGCCTGCAACCGGAGCAGGCACTTGACGCCTCACAAACCCTGCTGCAACTCTACGGTATTGGCGCGGTACTGGGCCCCATTATCGCCGGTGTCATGATGAGCCAACTTGGGTACCGCTCCCTTTTGCTTCTGTTCACCATTACACTAACAACCTTTGGTCTTTTCACCCTCTATCGTATCTACCTACGCAAGGCGCCCGCTGCCGAAGAGCAAGAGCCCTTTATTCAGATGCAGATTTCCTCACCGGTGGTCATGGAGATGGATCCGCGCAGTGATACGCAAGATGAGGAGGTTGATTCGACAGGGATTGCCTGATGATTATGACGACGGCATATTTGGTGCTCAAATTTTGACAGCGCCCAGCTGTTTTAGAGAGAACTATTTGCCGAGGGCAGCTCAGTTAACTTTACGTTGTTTTTAATCCGCTCAAGATTTTCTATTGCAATCTTTGCATCTTTCTTCGGCGTTTTCTGACTTCTTTTAATAAATCCATGCAATAGCGCAATGTCGTTGTGCGGCGTTTTAGTAAATAAGATTCGCGCCGACTCTTTACCGCAATCGACGCGAAGCTTATAGATGGTTCCTTTATAGCCCCATATCTTAGGCTTGAGGATTTTCAAGCTATTGCTCATGTAAATTTCATTAGCCTCACTGTAGGCATGAAGCTTTTTGCATATAGCAGCGGTGAGTTCATCAGAGACACTGTTTAAAAACAGTTCGAACTCTGATGGGCCACTGCTCTCTTGTATGGTTAGTATTTTCATGCGGCCGAATGGATGGGTATTGAGGTCACTGATTATATACCTGACTGTTTGCAAATAAGTGGGGCCAGAGACCAATATTCTTAAATATTGAAGCCATTTTCTCTCCCACCCTGAGGTATTATTACAGGTAATGATAATTTTGATTTTGAGAAATGGATAACTACACACTTTATATCGTACTTATTAGTGTTTTGCTGGTGCAGGCGGTCGCTTTGTATCAGTCCTGGCGCCTCAATCGTGAGGAGACAGGTGTTCGTGCCTGGGCATTTGCAGCCGTTTTAATGTCTGTAGCAAGTCTTATTCAGGCTTTCAAAATGTCTATCTATCCTGTTGGAACCGAACTTGAGGTATCAGTGCCATCTCAACTCCTCGCGAGTGTCGGCAATACCTTTGTCGTCGCCAGCTGGGTTCTGGTGTTGCAAGGTGTTCAGCACTTTTTCCGAGCGCGTGCTATCAAGTACAGCTCTATGTTTCTGTTCTCTATCGCTATTTGTCTCCTCATGATGCTAGAGATCATCATGGAACTGCCACAGGGATGGAGGATATTTTGTGTCTCTGTAGTTGTTGCCACATTTTCGATTCTTACATCGCGTGAGTTATACATACGCGGTGATCGGAGAAGTTCTACGGTTTTAATGCTAATACTGGTGCTTGTTGCGACAGCGATTATCTGGTCCCTTCGAGCATTGGTAATGCTTGATATGTCACCATTTGATATCAGCAGAGAGACCATCGCCGCCATATCACTCTATAACGCAATCATGGGCAGTATAGCCTTTACGGTAACGATGATTCTGTTGATTAACGAACGCATCAATGAACAGCTGCGTTTACAGGCGACACGTGATCCCCTGACCGGAGCACTTAACCGTCGCGCATTTTTTGAGAATGCAGGCCCGTTACTGAGCGACCTGAAACGTAAAGAGTGTAGTGTCGCTGTCTGCCTGATAGATCTGGATAACTTCAAGGTGATTAATGATAACCATGGGCATACGGTGGGTGATTTAGCACTCAAGCGATTTGTGGATATTGCCAGTGATAATCTGAGAGAAGGTGATCTGTTTGCCCGCTACGGTGGGGAAGAGTTTGCAATGTTGTTACGTGATAGCCCCAAAGAGAACACAGCACAGGTACTTAATCGGCTGCGTGATGCCTTCTCACAGAAGTTTAATTATGCCGATGATATTTCATTACGCGTCACCTTCAGTGTTGGTGTATGTCAGATAAATGGACCATCACGCATCGATATTGATAGTCTGTTGGACAAAGCAGATAACGCACTCTATCTGGCAAAGGATCAGGGCCGTGACTGTGTGGAATTTGCAGCTATCGTGAAATAGACGACAATAAGCAGGCGCAATGCCCATTAATCATACAAGATTCATATAAAGAGATTTTGGAAAGCGTATACTTTCTTACTATGTATCTCTCTAACGAAATCCACATTCATACGCTGTCTCAACATCTATCAAACTACATCCATCTTGAGGAGCTTGAGTAGCATGTCCTATGAGCTTTTAGTCGAAGTTACACGTAATGGAACTGTGGAAAGTCGCCATTTTGGTGCTGCCGTTGTGTCTGATTTTAAGGGCAATGTTATGGAAAGCTGGGGAGATATCACGCAACTGATATTCCCTCGCTCTGCGCTTAAGCCGATGCTGGCCATTCATTTGATTGAGAGCGGTGCGAGTGATTATTACGCTCTCAATGATGCGGAGCTGTCGCTGGCCTGCTCGTCGCATCAGGGAGAGAAGATACATCAAGATCTGGTGGAGTCATGGTTAGAGCGGCTGGGGCTGACTGAGAAACATTTAGCCTGTGGTGCTGTGCTACCTGAAGATACAGAGAGTGCCCATCAGCTATTGGCTTCTGGACTGCAGGGTTGTCGAATTCATCACAATTGCTCAGGCAAGCACACAGGATTTTTATCCACGGCACGCTATTTGGATATGCCACTGGAGAACTACCACCAGTTGGATCATCCACTGCAACAACTGTCTCTAAGCATTCTTTCCGATCTTGCTAATGTTGATCTAACCCAGTATCCAGTCGGAATCGATGGCTGTGGGCTGCCTGCCCCAACGATGACTTTACAGCAGCTTGGGCATGCCACGGCCCGCTTCGCTAAACCAGAAGATCTGTCTGAGCAGCGTGCGCAGGCAATTTACCGTCTTCATGAGGCGATGACCAATGAGCCACTATATATTGCTGGGCATGGCACGATGGTTAGTGAATTGAATGACGTGACCAAAGGGGCGGTGCTTGCTAAAACAGGTGCCGAGGGTATTGTTACAGCGGCGCTGCCTGAGCGCGGTCTGGGAATTGCATTGAAAATAGCCGACGGTAGTGAGCGTGCTCGTTCAGTTGCACTGTTGGCAATCCTAAATCATCTTGGTGCTCTATCTAATGAAGAGCAAAAGAAACTTCAGGCGCATATCTCTCCAACGATATATAACTCAAGAGGCCGCGCCGTGGGAGAAATTCGCGCAGCAGCATCCTGGTTGCCAGAGCGCAGCCAAACACATTGAGCGAATAACGCTTCATATGGCCGACACTGCTAGACGATAGCAGGTATGTTTCAGCTAAATGATGAGTCACGTTAAAACAGTCTATCCATGTTACAATTATCCGCGCAGTTATACTTCGGATTGAGCCTTATTAACTCACCAGCAACCTTCGATAACTGCCATCCATTACTCCCCGGCCTAGCCCGGTATGCACTACAAAAATTATAGTTAAGTGCATCCTTGTTAGTTTGCTCATCTGTTTGCCATAGCACCGCAGCAGCAAGCCCATCCATTTCAAAACACCGATTATTAATCGTCAGAAAGCAGTTAGCGGAAGTGTTCCGTTTGTCGCATCTGTCTGTATATCGCTAGCCTTTGATTTATCAGATCTGGCGCAAGTCAATTACGCTCAATTCGACATGTGTTGAGCAAGGAAAATTCAAATGAAAATAGAAATTATCACCACACCAAACGACCAACTGAAAGAGAGCGGTTTTGGCTCACTAAAGGCTTGTAAAAGTGTTTTGGGTTCCATTCAAAATATGGGGCACAACGTCACTCTCACTGTTTGTGAAACCATTAAAGATTTGGAAGAGGTTGTTAAAAGAGCTCCAGACCTGGCTGTTCTGGCGGTGAAGTATCTTTCGCATGAAAATGAGGATGATATTTGGCTGTCTGAATATTTCTCTCAACAGGGGATCAACTACACGGGGTCATCCAGAGATGTTTTGAAATTTGACTCTAACAAGGTTCTTGCAAAATCACTTTTAAAAAATAAAGGGATTAGCACAGCTAACTATTTTATGGCCATTCCTGGTCAATACAAATGCGAAGCAGATTTACCATTCTCATTTCCTCTGTTTCTCAAACCAATAGATGCCGCAAATGGAAACGGAATAGATGATCAATCATTTGTAGAAAATTTTTCAGCATACGAAAGCAAAGTATTGTCATTAAACAACCAATATAACCTTCCTGTATTGGTTGAGGAGTATCTGGATGGCCGTGAATTTACCGTTTCAATTATTAAAAATACTGACGGTGACTTAATCGCATCAGCCGTTGAGATAGTGCCGCCTGAATCAACTAATGGATTGCGCATTTTAGGCGCTCAGGTAAAAACGGATGATTCAGAAGAGATGAAGAAAATTGAAGATGACAAGATCAAGAGCCGTGTCATAGCTCTGGCCATTGATGCTTTTACTATCCTGGGTGCAAGAGACTTTGGCCGCATCGATATCAAAACCAATAAAGATGGTGATTGTTTCTTTATGGAGGCCAACCTTGTACCCGGCATGACCTTTGGTTCCAGTTATTTCCCAAAAGCTTGCGAAGTTGCTGAAGAGATACCTTACGGAAAAGTGGTTGAACTGATATTGGCCCAAGGTTTAGGCAGAATCCCATCACCCGTTCCACCAGTAAACCTCATTAACGCAGATGGCAAAGTATCTTCAGTGCTCCTACCGCCTGTCTTGTAACAACGTATTAAAGGGCATCGCCCCTCTTCAATTAAGAATTGATTAGGAGCCCTGATAGCAGGGCTCCACAATTTCTACTAAGCAGCATTCGCCTCAATTAAGCGAGCCTCTGTTGGCTCGTTAATCGCAATTTTGCGAGGCTTCATCTCTTCAGGAACTTCAAGTTCCAACTCAATATTAAGCATACCGTTTAGCATCTCTGCGCCACGAACCTTGACGTGATCAGCCAGACGGAAAGTCTGGCTAAAGCTACGGGTGGCAATACCCTGATGCAGATAGTTATGCTCTTTGTCATCCCCGGCCTTTTGCCCGGTCACCTTGAGGCTATCTTTCTCGATCTCGATGTCGATCTCATCTTTGGTGAAGCCGGCTACTGCCATGGTGATACGGTACTTTCCCTCATCCACAACTTCGATGTTGAATGGTGGATAACTCTTTTGAGACTCGCTGTGAGTCGACTCATTTAGCAGTCTTGCCAGACGGTCAAAGCCGACAGAGGAACGGTATAGTGGTGTGAAATCAAATGTGCGCATTTTATATTCTCCTATTTAAGCAATATTAAGTTAATGCGATTGTTGCGGACCTTACTTAGAAGCATCCGCACTGATCAGATAGGGTCTGCAATAT
>JAPHSO010000044.1 GCA_026193675.1 Gammaproteobacteria bacterium
AACAGCCTTAGCTTAGAACAGATAAAAGAGGGAGACCATCTGATCGTAAGTGGCCCGGTTGGCGACCATGGTGCTGCGGTGATGCTGGCCCGCGAAGAGTTTGGTCTGCGCGGTGATCTGAAATCAGATTCTGCCGCAGTCTATCCACTAACTCAGATCGCCCTCAGTTTTTCAGGTCTACGTTTTATGCGTGATCCGACACGTGGTGGACTGGCCAGCGTCTGTCACGAGCTGGTTCGTGCGACTCAAATGGAAATATCCCTGAAGGAGCTGAAAATACCGGTCAATGATGCCGTCAGTTCAGTCTGTGAAATTCTTGGATATGATCCGCTCTATCTCGCCTGTGAAGGTCGAGTCGTCGCAGTTGTTTCTCCAGAGGAATCAGAGATTCTACTTCAACAATGGCGGCAACATCCCCAGGGAGAACAGGCGGAAATCATCGGACAGTTTATTAAAAGTGATGGAAGTGCTCGAGTGATTATCGAAACTGAGCTTGGGGGAGAGCGCATAGTTCATGAACTTGAAGATGAGCCACTGCCTCGCATCTGCTAGCTCTATATGGCTTTTCTAAATCTTGTAAATCCTTATCCCGGGGATCATTGAGTCCAGTTGATCCAGCGCATCATCAGTAATGGGTTTTAGGATAAAGCCATCCATACCGACATCGGCACAGATCTCCTGCTCTGAATCGTTCGCCGTTAAAGCGACAATCGGGATATGTTTGCCCATTATCTCTTCCTGCAGGCGCCATTTCGCTGTCGCTTCAATACCACTCATTTTCGGCATGCGTACATCCATAAATACCGCATCAAACTGACCACTATTTAATTCACATAATGCATCTTCACCATTTTTCACTCGGATCACTCTGTGCCCACGCCTTTCGATAAGGAAGGTGATCACCTTGGCATTGATATCATCATCTTCAGCGACAAGAAGAGATAGATGTTTGTGTTTTGCACTATCTATCTGCTCATGTTCTGATTTATTCGGAAGTGAGACAAGCCTGATAATTCTGTCTGGTGTTAGTGGTTTGCTCCACCTGAAGTCGATCTGATTTTCAACTGATGATTCCTCCTTGTCATGAGAGAACGAGCTGATAGTACCGATTTGGGTGCCACCATCTCCCTGCTTTTGAACACCGCTCTCTCTTAATAGAGCATGAGTAGATGCTCTATTAAACTCATCTGTCAGAATAATTTTTGAGTAGCGGTTACCGGCTAAATGCTCCTTTAGATCATTGAGGCTACTAACATGTAGCACAGTAGCGCCAAGCTCTTCCAGATAGCGCTTTAGAAGATCGCCAGCCTGTTGATGGCTATCAATTACCAGAATGCTTTCACCTCGTAGCAGATTTTCTCCCGACTTAATTGAATCGACATTATCTTGCAGCGGCCAATGGAGGTGAATCGTAAAGTGGCTCCCAACCCCAACCTGGCTTTCCAGTGAGATGTCTCCCCCCATCAGTTCAACCAACTGCTTGGCCGTTGCGGCACCCAGACCACTCCCCTCATAGCGTCGCTCACGCCCCTGATCGACCTGGCTGAAGTGCTCAAATACAGCCCCCTGACGCTCTTCAGGAATTCCAATTCCGGTATCAATAACCTCCAGGCAAACTGAGATATTGTTATTCGCGTCGACCGGTTTTTCCTGTCTAATACGTACAGTCACATCTCCCTGCTCGGTAAACTTGATTGCGTTTGAGAGTATATTGATAAGGACCTGTCTAACTCTGAGGCTATCACCAACCACCTGCATCGGCAGTGTGTGCTCGATATCAACCATCAACTCCAGTCCCTTGAGCTGAGCTGAAGGGGCAAGCATGGTTACAACTTCATCAATCAATTTGCATATCGAAAAGGGCTTATTAACGATGTTGAGTTTACCCGCCTCAATGCGAGAAAAATCGAGAATATCATCAATCAAACTCTTCAGTGAATTAGAGGCCTGTTCGATATTACTGATCTGTTCACGCTGCTCCTGATCAAGCTCACTCTGCTCAATAAGATTAAGCATTCCCAACATCCCACTTAGAGGTGTTCTAATCTCGTGGCTCATCGCAGCAAGAAACAGACTCTTCGCATGGCTCGCCTCTTCAGCACGGTTCCAGGCAATTTCTAGTTCATTATTCTTCTCTTCAATCTCCTTAATCGCAGAGCGTAAACCCTTAGTAGCATTGTCCACCTTAGATTTCATCTCAGTGTGATAGCTGTTTAGCTCCTTAGCCATATGGTTAACACCATCCTGCAATAGTTCAATCTCACCCGATGACTTAAGAATGGCTCGCTGCTCCAGATCACCACTACCGATACCATTAACCACATTGGTCAATTCAAGAATTGGCTCAATAATCTGCCCCTGAATTCGTCTGGCCATTAACAGAGTGGCAAATACAGTGAAGAAGATAAATGCCATCGCATAAGTGAATAACTCATCTCTTTTCTCTGTGAGAATCCGGGATGAAATCGAGACCTGAATAGAGCCTATAAAAACCTTATTTATCGCTTCAGGAACATCCTCTTCAAAATCACTCACACCAAATGGGGTATAGAGAATAGGGGCACAAAATATTGAGAAACTATCATCTTTATGACAGATATAGGGTTTCTGAAATTCACCCGGAACATCCATAATAAACTGCACAAATCCCGTTTCAACATATGGTTGCTGCTCCGGGCTCAGAATAACAACGCCATTAACATCCTTAATCTTAATGACAGACCTAACAGCATCTTTTAGAGTATCAATATTCTCTGTGATCGCACCATACTCTGATGCAATGGCCATCTGATTAGCGATTAAAGAACCGTGATCTTCAAACTCCTGCTCAAGGTTATTCATGTCACGCTGAATAAACAGCGCAAACATCATCAAAACCAACAGTGTCGGAACCACAATAAGGGAGAGAACCCTAATCTTCATTCCCCATACGAAGCCCCTCACTAGCGTTCTCCCTTAAGTAGCTTATCGTGAAGCTCTTTCTCGCTGGGTAGGGAGAGTCCATAGACTCGACTCAGCTTGTAGTTAACGGAGATCTCAAATTGATTCGGATAGTTATGAAAAGCGACTTTTTTTCCTGTAATAATGCGACTGGCAATTTCTGCCGCATCTTCTCCTAACTGCTCAGGTGTACTGTAGAGCCCAAGTAGCGCTCCTGCCTTGACCAGTGCCTTGGAGTAACCAATCAATGGAATTTTCTTATGATAACTATCTAAAACCAGTGTATTAATTGTTGTGCGATTGATTACTTTAGCGTCAGGAAAAAGAAGCAGACTATCGCTATCTGCCAGAAGATTAGAGAGGCTTCTGGAAAACTTTCCTTCGACAACTGGCTCTGTCACAAGCTGCCTGCCAGTTTTTTTGATCTCTCTTGTCAGTTTGTCCACAAATTCAGAAGATTGGCTTCCGACCATCACACCAATATTCCGACTCTCTGGAAGCGCTATGCTCTGCAACCGAAGGATTCTTTCAAGAGGATGATCGAAAACCAGGTTGTATACTGCCCCATCATGCTTTGGATAATATTTTTGGTAGAGCGTATTGGAGATCAGGGTATGCAGTTTTACTCCACTCTTTTCATCGACTGTCTCGTTTAGTGCTCGACTTCCAAGTGTCACTAATAGCGAATCAGTTTCTGGAAGGGTGAAGTCATCAGCTGAATTTTCGAAGATCTCAATATCAGGATGACTCAAGATCAGTTTTTTCTGGAACGCATTACTAAATCTTTGATGAGCCCCGTTTTCAGTTATTGAAACGATGACGACGCTATCAATGGCATTGGAGACATTAGGATAGAACATTGCCCCAACAATAAGAGGCCAAACAATAAATTGTCTGACTACTTTGAAAATATTAAGCAAGCTGTGTCGTTCCATCGACATTTTCATCTATATCTCTATGTCAAGCCCGATATAGTACTGAGGAGTAATGGTAAAATGTGATGCATTGTAGTCCTTATAGGATTCCATCAAATCCCGACCTATCAATGACAGGGTTGAGCGTCTGTTTAGAATTTTCAAATCACGATCATATTTGATATTTAAAATAGCGTAACCATCAAGGTCTGTGTCCGCAGTTTCAAAACTCATTTCACCAACTTGACTATAATTGATACCTACACGGCTATGCTGGTTCAGCTTCTGGGAAACAAGTATATTAAAGGTATCTTCAGGAATTAGATCGGCAATATTGAGACTTCCAAAAATACCTGATGCATTAATATGCGAATAGCCCATGTGAACCAATGTATCTTCATGAGGCCTCCACTTTATTTGTAACTCTGTTCCTCTAACATCACTAGAGCCGTTATTGGAGATAACTGTTGGCGCCTTGGGTGTTTCGATCAAGTCAGACATCTCCTCACGAAACATCCTTAGCTCATAGTTGAGGCTGTTCTTTGTGAACTTTCCTCCAAAGGCTAATTCTGAACTCACAATTTTTTCTGCATTAAGGTCGGTTGAACCGATCAGTTGAGGGCTGACCACGGGTCCAATCGTAATGGTGTAATCAAATTCATTTTCCAGAAATGCCGGACTACGCCAAGCTTTACTCCTTACGGCACGAACATAATGATCTTTAAACAGGCGAGATACAGCTATTCTGGGTGAGTGGTTTGAAGCGATATAGTCGGTCTTTTCGAACATATCTCCAAAATTAACAACCCAACGACTTGATGGCTGCCATTCGGTACTGATAAATAGCCTCTGACTTCGATTCACAAAGGTATCACTGGTATTGACGTAGTCATACCCTCGGAAACGATCAATCCGCAACTCACCGCCCCAAACGGCTCTAATATTTTTTGACAGACGTAACTGATGGGTAATCTCAAGATCGGTTTGATCATCAAACAGAACAATATTTACCGGTATCGGGGGGAGTGCGACATATGGATCACCACTTCCTGCACCATAGTATGCATCGAGAATGACAGATGGCTTCTCTGTTTCGTACTGATCTTTACCTGTTCGAACACTATGGTAGAGCTGAACATTGATTTCATCATCGCTACTTATGATGTGGTTGTAATTGAGCTGTTGATAACTACTGGACAGCTGCTGATCACGAAGAGAGAAATAGGTTGCGACATAACCATCATAACCGGCCGGGGCAGATGGATCATAGACAAAGCCGGCTTGCCTGGTTCCTACAACCCCACCCAATCCAATCGAGATGCTGTCATTCACACCGATCTGATAATCCCCACGCGAATTTATTCTTAATGATTCACTATCATCGTTAATCTCATCGAATCCACTATCACGCTCATAGGCCGCCGAGAATTTATACTTAAAACTCTCTGACTGACCTGAAGTCTTCAGCGTTAGATTTGTCAGCTCATTGGTTCCAATTAATGAATAGACCTTGGTGTCTCCGATCTCATCCGGTGATTGAGTGATGATATTGATCACCCCCTGGAATGAGTTCATCCCATAACTCACCCCATTGGGACCACGAGTAACCTCTATACGTTCAATCTCATGCAGTGTAATGGGCAGATCATTCCACATCACGCCACCCGTTGATGGCAAATAGACGGAACGTCCATCAATCAACACCTGCATTCGGCGTGAGAACTGATCACTTATCCCATGATAGGTGACAATCGTTTTCTCACCCTCAAAGTGGTGGTAGTGACCAACCTGAAAACCGGGTACCAAACGAAATAGATCAGCGATCTCAATGGCTCCAGAGGCCTCGATCATCTCACGATCAATTACGGTAACCGATGCAGGCAGTTCGTTGGTTGTTTGAGCTAATCGGCTAACAGAGAGGACGGTGGGAAAATCAGCAAGAAAGGGATCCTCATCAAACTCATCAAGTGCCATTACCGGCGCAATGAACAAGCCCTGTGAGAGCATGACCGCCGATGTAACGACACTAGAGAGAAAAGAGATCTTCCTTAACAACAGCTTGTACACCTTTTGTTAATAATTATTATCCTCAAATAGTATCAATATGTTGCCCAATAAGAAATCTATAAATGAAGCTCGTTATTGCAGGATTTTGGGGGGTAAAGAGGCACGGATGGGGCACAAACAGCACCGCTCTTTCGCATGACGTACAGGGAGTACTAATGCTGTGTAGTGCATGGATGCACGGAAACAGCCCATGCGACCGCTGCATACCATGTGAAGGATGCCGCAAGTGCGAAATATGGACACAGTATAGGAGCACAAACAACACCGCTCTTTCGCATCCCTGCACCCACGACATACCTACGTCCTGTAGGCCGTCGCTCATGCGCATCCCTGCACCCACGACATACCTACGTCCTGTAGGCAAAAAAAATGCGGGCTGGATAGTTCCAGTCCGCATTTTATGTATGGTGCCGAAGGCGAGATTTGAACTCGCACGAGCATAAGCTCACCACCCCCTCAAGATGGCGTGTCTACCAATTTCACCACTCCGGCAAAGCTATCAAAACCGTCTCTGTAACTACTTAATAGGCACATATCCGATTTTCGGATTCCCAAGGGAGACGCCTTTCACATCCCCCTTTGGTCACAGACAAAAATCACTTTATTTGCCTGTTATCTAAATTAACTGTTACTACTTCTCTTCTACTACAGGTGCTGCACTTTCAACAGGCAGCACAGGCAGATCTTCTGCAACCGGCTTCTGCTCAGCCATAACTGGCGCAGGAGTATCAATAACCATTTCTGTAACGCTCTTGGTTGAGACAACCTGCCCAGAGAAGTAGGCTAGAGCGAGACTGGTTAAAAAGAAGGTGGTCGCAAGGACAGCAGTGCTACGAGTAATAAAAGAACCCGCGCCCTGACTACCAAATACTGTACCTGAGGCGCCAGCACCGAAGGCAGCGCCCATATCTGCGCCCTTACCCTGCTGGATGAGGATTAGTCCAACCAGACCGGCAGCAGCCAGGAGGTGGACAATAAGGACAACTTCTTGCATTTGATTTTTACCCTGCAGCTCTGGCGATAGTGAGGAAGTCTTCAGCCTTTAGCGAAGCACCACCAATCAGGCCGCCATCGATATCATCTTTAGCCAGCAGCTCTGCCGCATTGGCTGCATTCATGCTACCACCATAGAGAACACGTGTTTTTGCGGCAACATCGGCGCTCTGCTCAGCAAGACGACCACGAATAAAGGCGTGTACATCCTGAGCCTGCTCAGGAGAAGCGGTCTTACCGGTGCCGATGGCCCATACAGGCTCATAGGCGATAACTGCATCAGCCAGCGCATCGATACCTTCAGCCTCAATTACTGCATCAATCTGACGAGCGACAACAGTCTCGGTTACACCTGACTCACGCTCTTCAAGGGTCTCACCCACACAAAGGATAGGAACCATGCCCGCAGCACGAACAGCAGCAAATTTCTTGGCAACCAGTGCATCATCTTCACCATAAATGGCACGACGCTCTGAATGGCCGATAATGACGTACTGGCAACCGAAATCGTTCAGCATCGAACCGGAAATCTCGCCGGTAAATGCGCCTGAAGTCTGCTCACTCATGTTTTGAGCACCAACAACGACTGGAGAACCATCGAGTTGTGAAGAGACACCATCGATATAGATAGATGGTGCACAGACCAGGACCTCAGCAGAGTTCACATCACCTATACCCTGCTTGATACCATCAAGAAGTGCTTTGATGCTCTCTTTAGAGCCATTCATTTTCCAGTTTCCAGCTACGAGTGGACGACGCATATTTTTATAACCTAATTCCTAATTATGGTCTCACAAGACCTAAATTTGAGGCGCGAATTCTACCGGCTCAATCCCCACAAATCAATTAAAAAACAGCGACTAATGAGCTGTTGCCGCTACACCACGAACAACATCGGCCAATTGCTCAGCAATTGCGCCGATTTCAGAGGCCGATTCACCCTCAACCATCACCCGAACCAGCGGTTCAGTCCCCGACGGACGTAACAGAATTCGACCACGATCACCCAACTCCTGTTCAGCTGCGCTAACTGCCGCAATGACAGAGGGGGATTCAACCAGCTTTTTACCATCAGCCACCTCAACATTAATCATCGTTTGCGGATATTTGGTCATTCCCTGCTTCAATTCAGAGAGCGTTTTGCCCTCCTCAACCAGAATAGCGAGCACACTCAAGGCTGCGACAACACCATCTCCCGTTGTACTCTTGTCCAGGCAGATCAGGTGGCCCGACGATTCGCCCCCCAGATTCCAACCCAGCTTCTGCATCCGCTCCATCACAAAACGGTCTCCAACGGCGGCGCGCTCAAAGCCGATTCCCAGATTTTTAAGCGCAACCTCCATCCCCAGGTTGGTCATTAATGTGCCAACAACCCCTTCTGGACGTTCACTTTCTCTACCTGCCGCCATGATAAACAGCAGCTCATCACCATCCACAATCTCGCCATTCTCATCCGCCATAATCAGGCGGTCACCATCACCATCTAGCGCAATACCCAGATCAGCGTTGTGGGCCAGTACCGCATCGGCCAACGACTGTGGCTTGGTTGAACCGCAATCTACATTGATATTTGTACCATTGGGCTCTACGCCGATAGCGACCACATCAGCCCCAAGTTCTGAGAAGACGTTAGGGGCGATATGGTAGGTGGCACCATTGGCGCAATCTACGACCAACTTCAGCCCTTTAAGATTAAGCTCCTCGGGAAAGGTCCCTTTACAGAACTCAATATAACGGCCTGCGGCATCATTAATACGCTTAACACGGCCCAGCTCAGGGGCGGTGGTCATCTCTTCATCAATGGCGGCCTCAATAGCCATTTCAAGATCATCTGGGAGCTTCATCCCTGCTGCTGAAAAAAACTTAATGCCATTATCGTGATAGGGGTTGTGAGAGGCGCTAATCACAATGCCTGCATCGGCATGGAAAGTACGTGTCAGATAGGCGACACCCGGTGTTGGCATCGGTCCCAGCAACTTCACATCTACACCTGCTGCCGAGAGCCCCGCCTCCAACACCGACTCAAACATATAACCGGAGATACGGGTATCCTTGCCGATAAGAACGCTACCGTGTCCCGATTTTGACAGAACCTTGCCGATCGCCCAGCCCAGTTTAAGGACAAACTCCGGTGTGATCGGGTATTGCCCTACCTTGCCGCGAATACCATCGGTACCAAAATATTTTCGCCCCATACTTTCCTCTAATAACTTTTATAATCACGCGTTGCCGTTACGATAGCCACCGCATCGACAGTCTCTTTAACATCGTGAACTCGAATGATACTAGCTCCCAGCCAGGAGGCCAGCGTGGCCGCAGCAAGGCTACCAGGCAGCCGCTCATCAACCTCTCGAGTTGTCACCTGACCAATCATCGATTTGCGTGAAATACCCACCAAAACTGGCACCTGCAGATCAGTAAAACGCTCAAGACGATTGAGTAGTTCCAGATTGTGCCTCAGCGTTTTACCGAAACCGAAACCTGGATCGATCACAATACGTTCACGACTGATGCCGGCTCGCTCACACGCCTCGATTCGCTGTTGCAAAAAGCTGAAGAGATCCTCAACCACATCAATATAGCGGGGATTGTGTTGCATGGTGCGCGGCTCTCCCTGCATATGCATCAGACACAC
>JAPHSO010000055.1 GCA_026193675.1 Gammaproteobacteria bacterium
TCATGTCGTAGAAATTGAAAAGGATATGCACCAAAATCAGCAGCAATAGTGATGACAATATATCTGTGGTCGTGAAGCTATGTTCGAAAAATGGCTGTGAGAAGTAGGCTGCGAAGATCACCATCACCGCAATAATTGAGAGCAACCTCACTTTTGGACTGCCTAATCCCTGGGCCGTTATCAGTACGATAACGAACCAGAGCAGGCGCATGCTTTCATTAACAGAGTAGATTAGATTAGAGCTGAATATCAGAAACAGACTCACCAGAAGCAGGTTTCGAGTTAAAGTGTAGCGAGAGGTTGAACCTCTCAGATAGAAGAAAAGTGAGAATTCAAAAGCCGAAAAAATGAGGCAGTTGATACCATGAGTCGTTGAGGTATACCCCTCCCAATGGCTGAGATGGAGAATACCTATCAACGGGCTGGAGATGGCAGCCATCAAGATGGTAAAGTTTGTATAGATCAATTTCAGTTCAAATGATCTATCCTCATCACCAAAACTATATCCGCCATTGAGTAGGTTTCTGATCTGCATCATGTCAAATATCTAAAAGACTCTTTGGCTGCTAACGTCTTGTAATTAAGACATAAAAACTGTGACTCATCTACCCGCTGTCTCGGCCAATTTCATCTATCGCCTCAGTCGCGATCTCTCGAACCTCATGATGGCTGTCCTCAAGCGCCTTTTGCAGAGGCTCAATCGCTAAACTTGATGCGGTTAATCCCAGCAGATAGGCAATATCAGCCCTGATCCGATAGTCTTGATGTTGTAGCTGCTCAGCCAATTGAGGAATCAGTTGCTGAAGCGGCTCTCTACCCGCAAATCCTTCCAGGAGTGCCACCGCTCCAATGCGGACCTGAAGTGGCACATTCTCTTGAATCATCAGCAAAAGTAGAGATGGAAGTGTTGCGGGGCTTTTCTGAAGTACCGATTCAGCAACACTGAGCTCTCCATTTACAAGCAGAGTCTCATAATAATCGACCATCACTTGGGTATCACTAAGCCGGGCAATCCAGTTCCTAAGCTCACTAAGTTGCTGTTCACCAATCAATGTCAGTGAGCCTATCTCCAACCAGGGTACACTTCTGACGCCCACCGCCTCGGCAAGATCGGGCTGTTGGGTGATATCAATCACCTCAAACGCCTCAATAAGCTCCTCTTCCTGGAGTTTTGTAAGTGAAACCTTTACGCCATTACAGTGCGGACATCCTGGAGCTGTAAACAGTCTGACGGAAGGGGAAGTCTCTGCTGAGTTAGCTCTATTCACTCAGCCATCTCCTAAGAGAGACCTCGCATGAGTCGATGAATCTCTTCATCAGCCTCCTCAATGAGCTGAAGGCTCGCATCCGGACCGAGTTTGCTTATACTCATCTTCTGGTAAGAGGGCATTGAGCTGAGGCGCTCAATAAACTGTTGATGCTCCATCTTATCTTGCATCAGATGCATGCGCGCAACGACTACAATATCGTTCAAACTCAGTTCATTGCTGCCAGAATCGTAAGCCGGTTGCCCACTCAGTTCAGGAATATAGAGATACTCCGAATCAAACTGCCACTTCTGCAACAACATCGTCCCCAGCTTTCCCTGATAACCGGCAACAACTTGATTGAGCATCCTGGGTTCAATCTCAATCTTTGGAAACTGCAGGATGTAGTTGAGTAGTGGCAGGACGCCAATGTTGTGAATCAATCCGGCCAGCATCGCCTTATCGGGACGTATCCCAACGGTGACTGAAGCGAGAACATGACTTAGAGCGCCCACTCGACAACTCTGCTGCCAGGCCTGCTTAACCAGCTTTTGTGCCTTGGGATTCTTTTTAAAGGAGTAGGCGTTGCGTAAAACAATCCCCGTCACCAGATTCTGGATGACTGAAAGTCCCAAACGTGAAATGGCCGCCTGACAATCGTTAACCGGCTGCTGACCTGTATACATTGAGCTGTTCGCAATGCGCATCACCCTTGCAGCAAGTGCGGGATCGAGATACATCATCTGCCCCACCTCTGCAGCTGAGTTGTCCTTATCGTAGAGTGATTGCCGTATCTTGAAGAGCAGATTTGGCATGCTAGGAAGTTCGATCTCCCCCGATTTAAACGCCTTGGAGAGCTCCTGCTTCAGATGTGCAAGATCGAATTCCATTTCAAATGACTATCTTTAGAAAGGGAGGCCGGTGGGCATCTTACCCTTCATCTGGCGCATCATCTTCGCCATACCGCCACCTTTCATCTTCTTCATCATCTTTTGCATCTGGTTAAACTGTTTAAGGAGGCGATTAACATCCTGAATCTGAGTCCCTGAACCGGCGGCGATTCGCTTTTTGCGAGACCCCTTAATCAATAGTGGTTGTGATCGTTCACCAGGCGTCATTGAATTGATGATCGCCTCAAGTTTCACAAACTCGCCATCGTTGATCTGTTTTTTAGCCGCTTCAGGGATCTGCCCCATGCCAGGAAGCTTATCCATCAATGAACCGATACCGCCAAGGTTTTTCAGCTGCTGAAGTTGATCCCTGAAATCGAGCAGGTCAAATCCCTTCCCTTTCTTGAGCTTAGTGGCGAGCTTTTGTGCCTGCTTATGATCAACCTTGCGCTCCACCTCTTCAACCAGCGAGAGCACATCACCCATATCAAGGATGCGTGAAGCGAGACGATCAGGGTGGAATGGCTCCAGCGCATCACTCTTTTCGCCCACACCAAGAAATTTGATCGGCTTGCCGGTGATATGGCGTACAGAGAGTGCAGCCCCGCCACGGGCATCACCATCAGTCTTAGTCAGAACCACCCCCGTCAGCGGTAACGCATCACCAAACGCCTTGGCCGTTTTGGCAGCATCCTGACCGGTCATACTATCGACCACAAACAGGGTCTCAATCGGATTAACCGCAGCGTGAACCTGCTTGATCTCCTCCATCATCGCTTCATCGATATGAAGGCGACCGGCGGTATCGACAATCACCACGTCAATATGGTGCTTCCTGGCATAATCGAGCGCAGCGGCGGCAATTGCTGCTGGCTGCTGCTCGGTGGTACTAGGGAAGAACTCGACCTCAACCTCTTTAGCGAGCGTTTTGAGCTGTTCAATCGCAGCTGGACGGTATATGTCGGTGCTCACCACCAACACAGACTTTTTGGTACGTTCACGAAGCCAGCGAGAAAGCTTTGCGACACTAGTGGTTTTACCTGCACCCTGCAGTCCAGCCATCAGCACCACAGCAGGTGGTTGGGCAGCCAGATTCAGCTCAGAGTTGGCCTTACCCATCAACTCAATCAGCTCTTCATGAACCACCTTAATCAGCGCCTGTCCTGGCGTCAGGCTATCGAGCACCTCCTGACCAACGGCCCGTTCCTTGATCTGGTCGATAAAGGCACGAACAACCGGCAGGGCAACATCGGCCTCTAACAGAGCCATGCGTACTTCACGCAAGGTATCTTTGATATTGGTTTCAGTCAGGCGCCCTGCACCGCGAAGGTTCTTGAGGGTCGAGGTAAGTCTTTGGGTCAGATTATCAAACACGGAATTTCTCGTACTGGCAAAGGGAGAGCAGTTCAGTTTTTGTAAAGAGAGGACAATTCATCCTGTCAGGGACACTACTCTGAAAGAGGCTGATTATATCTTAAAGCGTTGGCCGCCATATAACTGAAACAGATTTCTATCGGGGATCAACTCAATACACTCTTGCAGAATCTGCTCCGCCTCCCCAGGTTTGGCATGGGTTAGATAGATGTCTGGTCGAAGCTTCAACTTGTTGAGGTCTTCGGCAAGACTTTGAGGACAGTAGTGCTTCGATTTTCTGCAGAGCTCCATATCGCTGTTGGTAAAGGCCGTTTCCACGATCAGCAGATCGACCTTTTCAAGATCGTTCAGGGCACTCCAGAGAGAGTCGTTAGTTGAGGTGTCACCGCTATAGACAAAACAGCCATCTGAGTCAGAAACGATGTAGGCGACAGTCGGCACAATATGGTTGACCTCAACCGCCTCAATGTTCAGGTCACCCAACTGGAAGCTCTCTCCCGCCTCAAGGACATCGTAGATGACCACCGGATTGTCAGCTGAGGGTAAAACCGTAAAATCGGGCCAGATCACACCATTAAATAGGTGGTCTTGGATTGCCTGAAGCGCTACAGACGAGCCGTGTAGTACCAGTGGTTCAGTGACTGTATCGAAAATGGTGTCGAGCAGCAGAGGAATACAGTGGATGTGATCCAGATGGGTATGAGTGATAAATATATGGCGAATCAGGCTCATCTCATCCAGGGTGAGGTCCCCTACACCGCTCCCTGCGTCGATCAGGACATCGTCACCAACCATAAAAGAGGTGGTTCGATTTCCCAGGCTCACTCCACCACTACATCCTAAAACGCGTATATCCATCCATCCTCTCAATTCTACCGCGCACCATGCAGTAGTCAGGAAATTTGTTCGCGCCAAGATTAATTAACGCACTATTATTTTGGGCAAAAGTAACCTTAATACTAATAAACATCAAGCAGTTAGCGCTATTTTTGAGGAAAATGCCCACTACTTTTTCACAATACAGTAAATAGATCTCAGTTTTCGACTTCAACGCTCTCACAAACTGTGCGATCATTTGCGCAGATAATCCTGCTTAAAATATGGAATTTAAGATGGTCGAGATCACTCTTCTTCTTTACATAGTTGCTACTGTTCTACTCATAATCCGAGTTAAACGCGCCCCCTCGGGTCGGCTTCTCTCGCCATTAAAGTGGGCTGCGATGATGATCGCCCTGCTGGCGATAACGCTTCATGGATACCAGCTATGGGATAGTGTAGTTACCGGATTTGGTCTAAATCTATCGTTATTTCTGGTTATCTCGCTCACTGCCTGGCTGATTAATTTGATTGTGATTGGCAGTTCTCTCTCCAGCGCCAACGAAAATCTGGCGATTATCACCCTGCCTGCGGCCATCGTCTCAATCATCCTGGTCGATATAAATCCTCACCATGAGATTATCGATCTCTCGGCAACTCCCGGGCTAAAATTTCATATTCTCTTCTCGATTATTAGCTACAGCCTGTTGAGCATTGCGGCGGTTCAGGCACTTTTGGTCGCTTTTCAGGACTACCATCTGCGCAGACACCGTCTAAAGTCGATTATTGGCATCTTCCCCTCGCTAGAGACAATGGAATCTCTACTGTTTCAGATGATCTCTCTGGGTCTTATCTTGTTATCAATCTCCCTCATTTCAGGAGCCTGGTTCATCTCCGATATCTTTGCCCAGCACCTGGTCCATAAAACGGTGTTATCGATTCTGGCCTGGTTACTATTTGCCACACTCCTCTGGGGGCGTTGGAGACACGGCTGGCGAGGCCGCAAGGCGATCAGGTGGACCATTTCAGGTCTGACCGTATTGATGCTTGCCTATTTCGGCAGCAAAACGGTGATGGAGCTGATTCTCGCTTGACAAGCGTGCAGCGAAAACCTCTAATCCGCAATATTACTGACTTCCCAAGGTGACATCTCGTTGTTAGATGACATTCCCTTAAGTACCCTGTTTGGGGTTCTTGCTCTT
This sequence comes from Gammaproteobacteria bacterium, assembly GCA_026193675.1. Lineage (GTDB taxonomy): Bacteria > Pseudomonadota > Gammaproteobacteria > Thiohalomonadales > Thiohalomonadaceae > JAOTST01. The sequence goes on from JAPHSO010000055.1 coordinate 5,530, forward strand.
CTGATATTTATTTCAGCATTTTTCTCTGGCTCAGAGACCGGTCTTTTAAGTATTAACCGCTATCGCCTTAAACATCTAAAAAATGAGGGGCGTTCTGGTGCAATTCGCGCAAGCAAACTGCTAGAGAGACCCGACCGCCTCATCGGCATCATCCTGCTGGGTAATAACTTTGTAAACATTCTTGCCTCAGCCATCGCCACCGTTATTGCGATACGGCTTTGGGGCGAGAGTGGCATCATGATCGCAACGATGCTACTCACCGTGGTTATTCTTCTGTTTGCCGAGGTTGCCCCCAAAACCGTGGCAGCCATCCATCCAGAAAAAATCGCCTTTCCGGCAAGTTATATCCTCGGGCCACTCCTCAAAATCTTCTATCCTATCGTCTGGTTGATCAATACCTTTGCAAACGGGCTACTCAAGCTCTTTGGTATCAGAACAGGAGAGGGTAACAATCACCTGCTCAGTCGTGATGAGCTACGCACCGTGGTTGATGAGGCGGGACAGATGATCCCTAAATCTCACCAAAGTATGTTGCTGAATATCTTTGATCTGGAAAAGGCCTCCGTTGAAGAGATTATGGTTCCAAGAAATGAGATTGTTGGGATTGATTTAGAGAACTCCTGGGAGGAGATTCTGGAGCAGATCCTCAACAGTCAGCACACCCGTCTGCCCGTCTTCAATGGTGATATCGATAACTCAATCGGCATTTTGCATCTGCGAAAGTTTCTCGCCCTGCAGAAGCAGAAGGAGGTCACTAAGCAGGATATTAAGAAGATCATCAAGGAGATGTACTATATCCCTGAATCAACACCTCTGAATACTCAGCTACTCAATTTCCAGAAAGAGCGACGTCGAATCGGGCTGGTCGTCGATGAGTATGGCGATATTCAGGGATTGGCAACGATTGAGGATATTCTTGAGGAGATCGTCGGTGAATTTACCACAGATCCATCAGATACTCATAAGGAGATCCACCCTCAGGATGATGGTAGTTACCTCATTGATGGCACCCTCTCTATCCGAGAACTAAATCGGCTGTTTGATTGGGAGCTTGCGACTGATGGGCCAAAAACGGTCAACGGCATGGTGATAGAGTACCTGGAAACAATCCCTGAGGCTGGAACCAGTCTGCTGATCGACAACCACCCGATTGAGGTTGTACAGACCACAAATAGTTCAATTAAAACGGTGCGAATTGATCCCCGTTTGAAAAAAGGTGGTGAAAGAGAGCATAATGCCCCAAGTGAAAATATAATTCCGAAGTAAACAAAGACTTAGAACAATAAATTGACACAATTAAACCTAACATTTAAAGGTAATTTTATTGAATCGTTTTCGGTAACGAATCAGTGCATTATCGGTAGTGACCCAGGCAGTGATATCCATATCGACAGTCTCGCGGTACAGCCACAACACGCTAAAATTGTTGGGAGTGACGGTGAGTTCACAATCAGCAGTCTAAATAGTGATGCGGAGATAGCGATTAATGGGGAGAAAGCCTCTTCTCAACAGTTAAAGGATGGTGATCAAATTCAGGTTGGAAAGCACACACTTGAATTTGTCCTCACCCCTGATGCCCCCCAGGAGATGCCCGCAACAGAAGATGTCGATGAGATGCCCATCATCTCGATGAAGAAGAAAGAGGCTTTTCTACAGCTACTCAATGGGAACAACGTAGGTAAAACCATCACGCTGACTAAAAGCATGACCAATCTTGGCAAGCCCGGTGTGCAAACTGCTGTCATCGCTCGCAGAGGAGGGGGATTTTTCCTCTCCCACCTTGAGGGAGAGAGCTCCCCCACAGTAAACGGAAAGCCGATTGGTGATAGCTCCTATGAGCTAAATTCTGGTGATTCAATTCAAATCGGCAACATCAAACTACTCTTCTCCCTCTCTTAATACAGGAAAGTTGACTATGGTTGCATCTCACGAAAAACGTCACTTTGCCCGATTCAAATTCGACGGTACTACTGAGGTACACTATTTGGGAAAAGTATTTCCGGCAGAACTGATCGACATCTCATTAAGAGGTGCTCTCATCACCAAACCGGCCGATATTGAGCTCCCCCTTGATAGTGTATGTGACCTGCATATTATTCTTGAAGGTAGCGATATTGTGATCAACATGAGTGGACACATCACTCACAGATTAGAGTCTCAAGTTGGGATCTGCTGTGACAACATCGATCTTGATAGCGTGACCCATCTCAAGCGTCTTGTTGAACTTAACCTGGGGGATGAATCACAGCTGGAACGCGAGCTGCAAGAGCTGATTAAGGATTAAAATTAAAGCTCGTTAAAGACCTCAGATAGACGTCTTACCCCCACCACCTCAATTCCTTCAATCTTCTTCTTTGGCATATTTCCCTTGGGAATAATGGCTCGGGTAAATCCATGTTTACTCGCCTCTCTAAGTCGATCCTGTCCATTAGGTACGGGACGAATCTCTCCCGAAAGGCCAATCTCCCCAAAGACAATTAAATTTTCAGGCAGGGCTCGATCTCTAAGACTTGAGTAGACTGCCAATACCAGTGCCAGATCAGCCGCCGTTTCACTCAGACGTACCCCACCCACCACATTGACGAAGACATCCTGGTCATAGGTGGCGATGCCACCATGGCGGTGTAGCACCGCCAATAACATTGCCATACGATTACCATCAAGCCCGACTGTCACCCTTCGAGGATTACCCAGGTGGCTCTCATCGACCAGTGACTGCACCTCGACCAACAGCGGCCGACTCCCCTCTACAGTCACCATCACAGAACTTCCCGAACTCCCCTGCTCACGATTCGAGAGAAATATCGCGGAGGGATTAGAGACCTCCTTCAGCCCCTGCTCGGTCATTGAGAAAACACCCAACTCATTGACCGCCCCGAATCGGTTCTTAACA
>JAPHSO010000255.1 GCA_026193675.1 Gammaproteobacteria bacterium
CCTCTTTGGCCAGGATTTTAAGCGTATTGACAGGGCTGTGACGCCCACGACGTCCCAACATCACCTCAGCCATCATGATCGGCAGACCTATGAGTACGATAGAGAGAAGATAGATCAGTACAAAGGCACCACCGCCATTCTCACCGGCGATATAGGGAAACTTCCAGATATTACCCAGCCCGATGGCAGAGCCGGTAGCGGCCAGCACAAAAGTCCAGCGCCCCGACCAGAATCCGTGCAGCGACGTACGTTCACCACTCACAGAGAATTTCCTGAAAATAACTCATTTTTTTATCTTAACAACAGTGACAAATGAACAACAGCACTCAATCATACCTATTATCCGAGGATGTAGATCCCTATAATGCGCACATGGCAAAAAAGAATAAAAAAGCGAAAGGTAAGAGCGGCTCCAGCACCATTGCTCAGAACAAGAAGGCGCGGTTTGACTATTTCATAGAGGATAACTACGAAGCCGGTATAGTTCTGCAGGGGTGGGAGGTTAAAAGCCTGCGCGCAGGAAAAGTACAGCTGGTTGATAGTTACGTCATCATTAAAAATGGTGAGGCGTGGCTTCTGGGTGCTCACATAACCCCCCTTCTCAGCGCCTCAACCCACGTCAACCCCGATCCAACCCGATCACGCAAGTTACTTCTGCATGATTATGAGATCAGTAAATTGATAGGCGCCATCGAACAGAAGGGCTATACCTTGATCGCCCTCGCCCTCTACTGGAGCAAAGGCAAGGTTAAGGTCGATATTGGTACTGCTAAAGGTAAGCAGAGCCACGATAAACGGGCAGTTGAGAAAGATCGTGACTGGGCTCGTGAGAAGCACCGCGTCTTGAAAAACGGATAGTCACCCCAAACTGATAACTAAGCTATAATAGGCGCAGAGTTTAAAAAACTCTTATCTAAGGGGACGACATGGCTTCGACGTGGATTACAAAACCTTAGGTGCATGCCGAGGGGCTGAGTACCTCGTAAAACGCATCAGCAAACAACTTAGTTGCCAACGACGACAACTACGCCCTAGCAGCTTAGGCCGCTAGCTTCTGACCAGAGCCGTGTCTGTGCGTCTGGGCTCTTCGGAGCACTCAGGAGTCATCTCTCACAGAATCGCGGTGGAGCTTGTTCGGGGCCGAATCGCTAAAACTTACCGAGCTCGCTGTTGGCCTGCCCTGCCCGCCGGGTATCCAACGGTTAAACCTTAATAGACTGGGATAAGCATGTAGAACCGAAGGCAGAGGATTTGCGGACGCGGGTTCGATTCCCGCCGTCTCCACCAAATCATAAAAGGCCACCCATCTGGGTGGCCTTTTTTTATTTGTGTTTAGCGGTGTGGATGTGAATTCGCATTCGGATGTAGCCCTGCTGCGAAGTCTGCGGATGAACGAGATCTGAATATTCATACTTTATATTTCAATTAGTTAGCGTTCACTGATATATATCATGGTGATGGGACTGGCTCGAGGGTAAAATCAAAAGATGCGCTATCGATACCACTTCATGATTGTGGGTCTGTTGGTGGTGTTGGCGACTGTCTATCTTGCATCAAATCGTCAGATGCACGATACCAGTAAGGAGATTCTGCCGGCATCTGTGGAGGTATTTAAGGGATTTAATGCTGAACAGATCCAGCCATTGCCATCAGAATCCAATCTGCCTGAAGATAAGATCACTCTGGGTAATCTGCTCTTTCATGATCCACGACTCTCGCAAGATAACACCATCTCCTGTGCTAGCTGCCATGACCTCTCTAAAGGTGGTACTGACAGATCCCCCTCTTCGGTAGGAATGGGGGGAAGTGTCGGTAATGTTAATGCCCCCACAGTCTTCAACAGCGGTTTCAATTTTGTACAGTTCTGGGATGGACGAGCGGGTACTCTTGAAGAGCAGGCTTCAGGCCCTGTTCACAATCCAATTGAGATGGGTTCTAACTGGAATGAGGTGCTTCTCAAACTCCGAGCAGACGATAAATACCAACTCACCTTTGGACAAATCTATTCAGATGGCATCACCTCAGAAAATATTGTTGATGCCATCGCAACATTTGAGCGCTCACTGGTCACCCCAAACTCAGCCTTTGATCGCTTTTTACTGGGAGATGATAGCGCCCTGACTCAGGAGCAGCAGGAGGGCTTCCAGCGTTTCAAGGATTATGGCTGCATCAGCTGTCATCAAGGGATTAATATGGGTGGCAACATGTTTCAGCGCTTTGGTGTTGTTGAGGGATATTTTGAGGGCAAGACATTAACCAAAGCCGATCTGGGACGCTTTAATGTGACCGGCCTGGAGGAGGATATGCATGTTTTCAAAGTGCCTAGCCTGCGCAATATCGCTGTGACCGCACCATATCTTCATAATGGCTCAGCCAAAACACTAAACGACGTCATTATTATCATGGGGCGCTACCAGCTGGGACGCAAACTATCGACTGAAGATCTGAAGTTAATCAAATCATTTCTTCAGAGTCTGACAGGTGAATGGCAGGGAAAAACACTGCAGTGAGTGAGCTCAATGACAATATTCGTTTTCATATCACCTCTCGCCGATGGTTGCTCCAGGTGGGCGCTATCGTGGTTGGGGCATTAATACTATTAAGCTGGTTGTATATTAAGGCTGAGGCGGTATCACCACTGGAATTTATCAGCTACACCCAACAGTTACGTACGTTACGCGAAGCAAATGCCCAACTTGATGGCGAAGTGTTAGCCGCTCGAATGGAGCTTTCTCGAAACTATGATGCATTGACCGCCTACACCCAAAAGACGGTATCCACTGGAGCGGCTATAACCACACCATCAAAATTTCTATTAGAAGCAGATCGGATAGAGATAGAGGGCCGTGCCAATATTTTAAATGAGACCCTAAAAAGCAAAGCTCGACTGGTTGATATCTTTAAGCGCCACAATGCAATTTTGCGCAATTCATTAAGCTTCTATCAGCGAAGTGCCGATGACTTCTTGGACACCTCACCCAAGCCAACGCTTGCATTTCGTCTTGAAAGTTATGTTAGACACATGATGTTCTTTGTTAGAACTCCAGACCAGAAGCATCGTGATATGTTGCGCGAAGCACAGCATAAGCTCTCTTTAATCCAAATTGAACCATCCGATCGACCTACCATCGACAATCTGGTTTTACATGGAGAGTTAATCAAAACTTACATTTCGAAAGTTGAGCAGCAGATGCGTAAAATCTTGCGCCTACCTGTCTCTCAGCAGCAGGATAAGTTAGCAACCATCTACTCGAATGGTCACACCAATGCGCAGAGGGTTGCACAGCAGTACCGTAATCTTCTCTATCTTATTGCGGTGCTACTGACGGCCTACCTCGCATATACATTTATTCGCCTGGAGATAACCAGGCGCTCTCTTGCTAAAGCTCACAGCGAAGTCACTGAACGATATCTTGCTCAAAAGCGGGCTGAAGAACTTTTACGACTGCACGACACCGCTTTTAATAGTGCACATGAAGGGATAACACTGACCGATGCCGATGGCACAATTATGGCGGTTAACCCTGCCTTTAGCCGCATTACCGGATATGAGCGTGACGAGGTTATTGGTCGCAATCCAAGAGTATTAAAGTCAGGCCGCCACGATGATGAGTTCTACAAAGCAATGTGGAAAAGCATTGTTGATACCGGTAATTGGCGTGGAGAGATATGGAACCGCAATAAATTTGGCGAGGTATACCCAGAGCTTCTTTCGATTACCACTGTAAGCAATGCAGAAAATGAGGTGACTAATTATGTCGCTGTCTTTGCCGACATTAGTCGTCAGAAAGAGCAGGAACACCAGCTACGTCAAATGGCATACTATGATGCACTAACCGACCTGCCCAATCGAGTATTACTGACTGACCGGATGATTCAGTCTATGTCTCAAACAGTTCGCAGCAATAGTGTTATGGCCGTCTGTTATCTCGACCTTGATGGATTTAAACCGATAAATGACACCTATGGTCATGAGGCGGGAGACCGTCTTCTGATTGAAGTGGCAAACCGCTTTAAAGATGCTCTGCGTGGTGGTGATACTGTTGCCCGTCTTGGTGGAGACGAATTCGTCTTTTTGATCCTGGGACTGGAAAGCAATGAGGAGTACGAGCAGGCAGTTAATCGCCTGATGAATGGTATTGCTCAACAAATCACTGTAAACGGTAATCCAATGACCATATCAGCTAGCATTGGCGTTACGCTCTACCCACATGATAATAGCGATGCTGACACCCTACTTCGTCATGCCGATCAAGCGATGTATCAAGCCAAGCAGAAAGGTAAGGACTGCTTCCATCTGTTTGATCCTGAGCAGGACAATCTGGCACGAAGCCACCATGAGCGAATATCACGACTCGAGAGTGCTCTTAATGCTGGTGAGTTGATTCTCTACTACCAACCCAAAGTTGATATGCGACAGGGAGAGGTCATCGGCCTTGAGGCACTGATCCGCTGGCAACACCCTGAACGTGGCCTGGTTCCACCACTGGAATTTTTACCCGCCATTGAGGAGCACAAACTCATTGTTCAAATTGGTAAGTGGGTAATCAACACCGCACTAACCCATTTAGAGATTTGGCAATCTCAAGGGCTGGATATTACGGTTAGCGTTAATGTTGCCAGTCGTCAATTACAATGTCCCAATTTTGTTGAGGATCTCAAAAATGCCTTGGCAAGCCATCCCACAATCGATGCATCAAAACTGGAGCTGGAAGTTTTAGAAACTGCAGCGCTTGAAGATATTGTTAGCGTTTCCCAAATTATCGAAGATTGCCGGGAGTTTGGCATTTCGTTTGCGTTGGATGATTTTGGAACGGGCTACTCATCACTCACTTATCTTAAGCGTCTACCGGCCTCAACACTCAAGATCGACCAGTCATTTGTACGAGATATGTTAAAAGATCCAGAAAATCTGGCTATTGTGCAAGGCATTTTGGGATTGACGACCGCCTTCCAGCGCAATGCGATTGCCGAAGGTGTAGAGAGCATCGATCATGGCAGGATGCTGATGCAGCTAGGTTGTGACTTTGCTCAAGGTTATGGCATTGCCAGACCAATGCCATTTGACGATGTACTGGAATGGATTAATAGTTGGCAACCGGATCCGGAATGGCAATCGATTAGCAATCTATACTGGGAAGATGCCGACTACCCAATGCTATCGGCCGAGGTGGAGCACCAGCGCTGGATCACTCTACTGATTCACTCAGTAAACAGTGGACAGCCAGTTATCCACAAAAATGTGTCGAATCATCATAAATGCCGATTTGGTCAATGGTTCTATAGTAATGGTAACCAACGTTATGGAGATACACCAAGCTTCCAGCAAATTGAGGTACCTCATGAACGGGTTCACAAAATTGCCGGAGAGATTGATCGTTACTGCCGTGATGGACAGATAAGTCAAGCCAAAGAGTTGATCCCGGAGCTTCTGGCTCAACGTGATAAGATATTGAAGTCATTAAAGGAGCTTAGTATGGCTGTCGCATCAAACCACTCTTTTCCCAGTAATAAGAGTAAACCATCTCAATCGAAGGATGCCTGATGTCAACGTTCGGAAAAACGTTTAATAACCTGTTTCGTTACGTCAGTGACGAGGAAAAAGCTAAACAGAAGGAGCGGCGCAAAAACCGGCGCAATGCCCCTGTTCAAGGCACCCAAATTCTTATTATTGATGATTCAAAAACCGTACAACATCTTCTTAAAAAGATGTTTAATCAGGCCGGCTATGAGGTGCTGCAGGGATTTGATGGCGAATCGGGTATCGCCCTTGCACAACAGCATAAACCGGCTCTCATTCTTATGGATGTTGTGATGCCAGGGCTAAGTGGCTTCCAGGCAACTCGTATGATTCGCAAAGATCCTGAGATCGCCGATATCCCCATTATCATTACCAGCGGTAATAAACAGGCTACCAACCAGTTTTGGTTATCCCGAATAGGAGCAGACCAATATCTGACCAAGCCCTTTACCCGCGGTGAGCTATTCCAGGTGATGGATAAGGTGCTCTATTCAAGCGAGCATCTGAAAGCGTGGGACAGGGATGAAAAATATCATGATGTGGTCGAACCCGATCCAGTTTATAAAGATGAGACGGTAAAACTACATGATGACTATGAACTTGAGATTCTGATCGTTGATGACTCCAAGACAGTTCAATACTTGATGAAAAAGCTACTAATGCAGCGTGGCTATAATGTGCTACAAGCCTACGATGGAAAATCGGGGATCATCATGGCGAAACGGCATAAGCCATCACTCATCATTATGGATGTGATGATGCCTGGCATTAACGGATTCCAGGCAACACGCTTTATCAAGAAAGATCAGGAGATTGCTAACATCCCTATCCTCATGATCAGTGGCAGCAAACAGGCGAGTGAAAAGTTCTGGGCTTCAAAACTTGGAATCAACCACTATATGAACAAACCTTTCTCTCGAAGCGATCTGTTTGATGCGCTCGACATAACACTTCAGATTAAATCCAGATCATCTGGCCATACCAAAGATCCAATTATCAATACCATCGTTGAGCCCGATAGTTCATATGAAGGGCAGACGCTAGATATCGTTTAGATCAACAAACTAAGAGATCCGAAGCAACTGAGTGATCGGATCCAGATCCCGCTCCCCTTTAACCTGTTCAAATAACTTTTCGGCCTCTGCATTATTTTCAGAATGCCCTTTTGATAGCATCCGCAACCACTGTTTAACCCGAGAGGCGGCACCTCGTTGGTTTTCAACATCCACCATCATTTCTGAGAACTGCAGCAAAAGAGCTCGCTGTTTCTCCCAGTTAACTATCTCTACCCGCTCTCCAGAAAGCTGCTGATGGATCTGCTTCGCCAGAAAGGGATGTTTGACCGCCGCTCTGCCGATCATAAAATGGTCGCACCCACTCACTGTTCTACACCGTTGAAAGCTTGGCAGATCAAAAATATCACCATTGGCAATTACCGGAATATCAACCGCTTCACGAATTTTTTCCAGCCACTCCCACCGAGCCGGTGCCTTATAACGATCAGCTCGAGTGCGCGCATGAACAGTGACCATATCGGCTCCGGCCGCCTCAATTCCCCGTACGATATCGAGCGTATTTTCAGTATCCTCATAACCTAGTCTAATTTTGGCCGATACCGGAATCTCATTTGGAACAGCCTGACGTAGCGCTAAAACAATTTGGTGAATGCGTTCTGGTTCGTTAAGAAGAATGGCTCCTGCACCACTTCGATTA
>JAPHSO010000071.1 GCA_026193675.1 Gammaproteobacteria bacterium
ATGGGGGTGATGATGCTGGCGGCAACCTGCGGTACCGAGGTCAATATATCGCTCAATGGCCCAGACGAAGTTGCCGCTTTTAAAACGATCAACGCGCTATTTGCCAATCGCTTTGGCGAAGAGAGTTAACACTTCTCAAATTTTGTTCGGTAAAAAGGGCAAAAAATAGCCGTCAGCCGTTTTACCCACCCCTCTGCACTGTTAGAATCCCAACTCTTCTAAAAGGTGTTAGAGATGGTCGAAAAAGCTGAAAAACGGGAACAGCTACCACTGGATACGGTCCATCAGGCCATCCAGAACGAAGATCTGTCGAGCCTGGAACCCATCTTCGAAACACTTCACCCTGCTGAAGCGGCACTTCTGCTTGAATCGATACCCTCCACCGAACGCCAGATTATCTGGGAACTGCTCTATGCGAAGATTGGTGGAGAGATTCTCCCTCATCTGAATGATTCGGTTCGTGCCGATCTCATTGAGCAGATGGAGAACGACCAGCTCGTCGCTGCAACCGAAGGACTTGATACCGATGACCTGGCCGACCTCATTCAGGAGATGCCCGAGTCGGTCACCCAGCAGATTATTGAATCGCTTGATGAGCAGAATCGTAAACGTTTAGAAGCGGTGCTCACCTATCCAGAGGATAGCGCCGGTGGCTTGATGAATGTCGACACCGTCACCGTACGGGCCGATATTGAAGTTGATGTGGTGATGCGCTATCTCCGTCGCCTTGGAACACTTCCCGAGACAACCGATAACCTGATGGTGGTTGACCGTGAAGGGCTCTATCTAGGCACCCTGTCACTGATCAAGCTACTCACATCTAAAACCGATACCGAAATCTCTGAGATCATGGATCCCTCAACCGAGGCGATTAGTGCAGATTCTGATGAGACCGATGTTGTACGACTGTTTGAGCATCGTGACTGGGTCTCTGCACCTGTTGTTGATCAAACCGGCAAGCTACTCGGCCGTATCACCATCGATGATATCGTCGACCTGATTCGTGATCAGGGTGATCACGGCTTTATGGGTATGGCAGGTCTGAACGAAGAGGATGATGTCTTTGCACCCGCTCTGAAAAGCAGCAAACGTCGCACCATTTGGCTCGGGGTTAACCTGCTCACCGCACTGCTCGCCTCATGGGTGATTGGCCAGTTTGGTGCAACAATTGAGGAGATGGTAGCACTCGCTATTTTGATGCCGGTAGTCGCCAGTATGGGGGGTATCGCAGGAAGTCAGACCCTGACTCTGGTTATTCGTGCGATGGCACTGGGACAGATTAGCAGACGCAATGCCCGCACTCTGCTAATCAAAGAGATCGCCGTGGGCCTTATCAATGGTTCAATCTGGGCTCTGGTCATCGGTCTAATCACCTATTTCTGGTTTGGTAATGGCGCACTCGGTTATGTGATTGCCGCCGCGATGATTATTAATCTCTCTGTCGCCGCATTTTTTGGAGCCATTATCCCACCACTACTTAAACAGGTTGGGGCCGATCCTGCCCTTGCTGGGGGTGTGATACTGACCACCGTCACAGATGTGATCGGTTTTTTCGTATTTCTCGGTCTGGCCGCCATCTTTTTGGTATAGACCACAGGAGCTGTTAGTTTGGAAAAAAACTACATTTATGAAGATGAGGAGTATACCCATAGTCGGAGTGCTCTAAAGAGAGAGGCGGACCGGTTACAAGCGTTGGGCGAGGCGCTATTGGAGCTACCCGATTCCAGCCTTAAAGAGGTTGAACTTCCAGAGGTGTTGGCCGATGCGATCGAGGTTGCCAAGAAGATCAACTCACGTTCAGGTTACAAACGTCAGCGACAATATATCGGCAAACTGATGCGACATATCGATCCTGAACCGATTGAAAAGTTTTTACAGCAACTCAAAGATCATCAGGGAGAGGCCAACGCTCACCATCACCAGCTTGAGAAGTGGCGGGACCAGCTCATTGCCGGCGACAATACCCTACTCACTGAATTGATTGAACAGTACCCAACAATTAATGCACAGCAGTTACGCCAGCTTATTCGCAATGCACAGAAAGAGAAACAACAGGAAAAGCCCCCCAAATATTATCGAGAGCTATTTAAGTTTCTTAGAGAGAGTAGCGAATAGCAGATTGCCGCTCTTGAGACGGTATGCCTGCCGTCTCAAGATCAGCGGTTAGAGCTCTAGGCCTGAGGAAGGCTACAGGCGATCTTGCGATGTTCTAGAACAGGGAAGTTGCTACGTATCTCACGCTGACGCGCCAGGTCGATGTCGGCAACCACAATCCCTGAACCACGCAGCTTACGATCCAGTACCGTTCCCCATGGATCAACAATCATCGAATCGCCATAGGTCTCACGACCACTCACATGGAAACCACCCTGTGCCGCAGCAATCACAAATGATAGATTTTCAACCGCACGGGCACGTACCAGAATATCCCAATGAGCCTTTCCGGTTAGTGCGGTGAATGCAGAGGGTAGAGAGATAATATCGACCCCTTCATCAAGCAAGATCGGAAGAGC
>JAPHSO010000335.1 GCA_026193675.1 Gammaproteobacteria bacterium
AGAGTTCTCTCACAATAAAATGACTATCATTTATTTTGATATTCTCTAAGATGTTATATCCCTAGTTTTCTCGGTATTGCTGATAGGTAGCATAAAATACAAAGACTGATGACCCACTACATAATAGAGCACAAAAAACGACAAGAATATCTATTGCTGATCGTCATATTTATCTGCATCAGTTTTGGATTGGGCTACACTCTTGGCTTTCTGCATGGAGCCCCCGCAGAAGATGGGCACAAAATGATCAGCCCCATTGCCGCTAGCAAGCCTGTCCATAAAGTTGAACCTCCTACAGCCCAAGCATCGACAGTTAAAGAGCCTGAAAAAAACGATAATGATGGTAAGCCAGTTGCATCTATAAAACAGGAAAAACCGAATCATAAAACCGATCTTCCCATAGCAAAGAAAGAGATTAAGCCTCCACCTCCATCTGTAAAACCGGCTCCGACGAAGAAATCTCTCCAAAAACCGGTCAAGGCTGAGAGTAAGCCGACTCAAAAGGTGGAACAGCCGAAAGTGGCTCAAACTAAACCGATTGAAGCCAGTCAGGCTCAAGCCAAACCAAAAGAGACAGCTATCACAGAGACAGGTGAAAACCCCACACAGTATCTGGTTCAGGTCGGACTGTTCGCCAGCGAGGAGAATGCCTCTGACTTTGTTGACCAGTTAGAAGAGAGTGGTTTGAAGACCTTTTATGAAGGTTTTACCGCTTCAAGTGGCGACGAGAAATATAATGTTCGATTGGGACCTTATTCTGATAAAGAGACCGCTCAGAAGAATATGTCTCACTTCCTTGAGTTACATAACAACACTTCTGCCTATATCCTGACTAAAAAATAGTTATCGGTGTTCGGTTCAGCGTAGTACCAAAAGTCTGTTAATGAATAGTTCGTCACCTGCATCAAAACTCTATCGGGGACGGTTTGCCCCATCACCCACCGGACCGCTTCACTTTGGCTCTCTGGTCGCAGCTGTTGGCAGCTATCTGCAGGCACGGTCTAGCAACGGCGAGTGGCTGCTTCGTATTGAGGATCTCGATCCACCTAGGGAGCAGAAAGGCGCTGCAGAACATATTATAAAAACACTCGACAGTTACGGCTTTGAATGGGATGGAGCCGTCAGTTATCAAAGTCAGAGACATGAACTCTATCAAAATGCGCTAGAGCAGCTTATTGATAACGGCCACTGCTTCTCATGCCGCTGTTCCCGCAAAAAAATTCACCAGCATACCGAGGAGCTGGGACTCAATCCTCACATCTACCCCGGCATCTGTCGTGACAATGCGGTTACCGATTTAACAACTGATGCCATTAGAGTAAAGGTTCTTAACCAACATATTCATTTCGATGACCTACTCCAGAGAGAACAGAGGGTCGGACTGGTCGACGAGGTGGGCGATTTCATACTGAAGCGGGCCGATGGCCTCTACGCCTACCAACTTGCCGTGACGGTTGATGATGCTGAACAGAAGATCTCTGAAGTGGTGCGTGGCATCGATCTACTCTCCTCCACACCGCATCAATATTACCTGCAAGAATTATTAAGCTATCCTCACCCTAACTATTTTCACCTCCCCGTGGTCAATAACCAACAGGGAGAAAAGCTGAGTAAACAGACCTATGCCAAGGCGATTGAGGTGGATGATGCCTCAAAAAACCTGGTTCAGGCCCTCCTCTTTCTAGGTCAGGCCCCTGAAGCGGCCCTTGCTGGAGCAACTGTTCAGGAGATCTGGTGCTGGGCCTTAGAAAACTGGCGAACTGGCGCTATTCCGCCCCACTCGCGCACCATGATAGAATCGGCGAATGGACAATAGTAACTATTTAGAACTTTTCAGAGGCTACTTTAAGGGTGTACCCAAGTGGCATGACCTTGATGCACTGTGGGGCAATCTACGCAATACTGAACACAATGAGTGGTATATCTATGCTGTGGGAGAAACGCCTCCAACGGAGGCACTTCCAAAAGAGAAACTGCTCACCTTTATTGACGAAATCGATAAACTGCTTCATACAGAGCACCATGAAGATTATTGCGGTATCGTCTATGCCGATGACACAGAGCAGCCATCTTTTGTGAAGATCTACGATCCACATAATCTCGGCTCCGCCTGTGGCTCAGGCTC
>JAPHSO010000369.1 GCA_026193675.1 Gammaproteobacteria bacterium
ATTTATCGATACCGATATGACCAAAGCGCTGCCCGATGCCCAAAAGGATGCACTTAAGAACCAAATCCCTCTTGGAAGACTCGGTCAACCTGAAGAGATCGCCGCTGCAGTGGCGTTTCTGGCCTCTCCAGCAGCGGCCTATATCAGTGGTGAGACCATCCATGTTAATGGTGGAATGTACATGTCCTAGCCACCGGCTTGGTGAATCTGCAGTAGTTCGAGCAGGATTTACGAAGTTTATGGGTTAAATGTGGCATATCCGTATCAATTTAATTAAAATAGCCCGACTCTTATAAGAGACAACATTTTTAAATCAGAGGAATTATCTGCGATGAGTAGCATTGAAGAGCGCGTCAAGAAGATTGTAGTTGAACAACTTGGCGTGAGTGAGGATGAAGTAAATAACGAATCATCATTCATTGATGATCTGGGAGCTGACTCTCTCGATACCGTAGAGCTGGTTATGGCTCTTGAAGAGGAATTTGAGACTGAAATTCCAGATGAAGATGCTGAAAAGATCACCTCTGTTCAGCAGGCAATT
This sequence comes from Gammaproteobacteria bacterium, assembly GCA_026193675.1. Lineage (GTDB taxonomy): Bacteria > Pseudomonadota > Gammaproteobacteria > Thiohalomonadales > Thiohalomonadaceae > JAOTST01. The sequence goes on from JAPHSO010000369.1 coordinate 542, forward strand.
GATTACGTTAACGCTAATAAGTAATCCGCTGTCATAGCTGATTAAAGCCGCGATTATTGAAAAGTAATCGCGGCTTTTTAACTTAAACAGTTTTTTGATTTTTGATTTGAGAGGATCAACTCTTGGCTAAGAGAAGAGTAGTAATTACTGGAATGGGAATGGTCTCCCCTGTGGGATTGACCATGAAGGAGTCGTGGGAAAATATTCTTGCAGGTAAAAGCGGAATTGCACCCATCACCCATTTTGACACGGAAGGATTTTCGACTCGCTTTGGCGGCTCGGTTAAGGGTTTTGATGCCACTAACTATATGACTGCAAAAGATGCCAAGAAGATGGACCCATTTATCCACTATGGCATGGCTGCAGCGATGGAGGCCTTTGAGGACTCCGGACTTGAGGTGACTGAACAGAACGCCACTCAAATTGGCGTCTCAATCGGTTCAGGTATCGGTGGTCTTCCCGGCATTGAGAAGGGTAACGAAGCCTTTAACAAAGGTGGTCCACGAAAGGTCTCTCCATTTTTTGTACCGAGCAATATCATCAACATGATCTCAGGTCATGTCTCGATGAAGTACGGTCTAAAGGGACCCAACATTGCCATGGTTACAGCCTGTGCTACAGGAACCCACAGCATCGGTGATGCTGCTCGGCTGATTGAGTATGGTGATGCCGATGTGATGATTACCGGTGGCGCTGAGATGGCGACCTCTCACTGTGGTCTGGCCGGTTTCGGTGCCGCTCGTGCGCTTTCAACGCGCAACGATAGTCCTGAGACGGCGAGTCGCCCCTGGGATGTTGACCGCGATGGTTTTGTCTTGAGTGATGGTGCCGGTGTTGTTGTGCTCGAGGAGTATGAGCATGCCAAGGCACGTGGTGCCAAAATCTACGCCGAAGTGAGCGGTTTTGGGATGAGCGGTGATGCCTACCACATGACCCTACCTGCCAAAGGTGGAGAGGGTGCAATGCGCTGTATGCAGAATGCATTACGCAATGGCGGTATCAATCCTGATCAGGTGAATTACATCAACGCTCATGGCACATCAACACCAGCAGGCGATCAGGCTGAGACCGATGCGGCCAAGGGTGCCTTCGGCGATCACGCCTACAAAATGGTTATGAGTTCAACCAAGTCGATGACAGGTCATCTGTTGGGTGCTGCTGGTGGTATTGAGGCGATCTTTACTGCTCTGGCGATTCATGAGCAGGTGGCTCCTCCGACCATCAATATTTTCAACCAGGATCCTGAGTGTGATCTCGATTATGCGGCCGATGGTGCGCGTGAGATGAAGATCGATGTAGCCCTCTCCAACTCGTTTGGATTTGGTGGCACCAACGGCACTCTGGTGATGTCAAAGCTAAAATAGGATCCCTTCTGTGACCAGTGCACTGAAAGTTCTGGTCGATGGGGCAGATAAATCCGAGATCACGGTCACTGATCGCGGTCTAAATTACGGCGATGGTCTGTTTGAGACCATTGCCGTTTTTTTTGGTATCCCGGAACTGCTACAGGAGCATCTACAGCGTCTGCAGCGTGGATGTGAACAACTGAAGATTTCATTCAATGAATGGAATGTGCTGCAAAGTGAGATTGAGCAGCTCTGTTCAACAGTTAGCGGCTCCGAGCGTGCAGTGATTAAGGTGATTGTGACGCGTGGGAGTGGCGGACGAGGCTATCTGGCGACCGATGATTGTGAGCCTCGGCGGATTGTGATGCTGTTGCCGTGGCCAGAGCGTCCCGAAACACCAGCAAAACTTCGTTTCTGCACGACTCCCCTGGGCTGCAATCCTGCCCTGGCAGGTGTTAAGCATCTAAACCGTCTGGAACAGATCATGGCACGAGCTGAATGGGCTGATGAGTTTGATGAGGGCTTGATGCTCAATATTCAGGGCTATGTGGTTGAGGGTACTCTGAGCAATCTGTTTATTGTCAAAGATGGCCTGTTGATAACTCCGGATCTGAATCGCTGTGGTGTCGAAGGTGTTATGCGCCAGCATATTCTAAAACTTGCAGCAACCATAGGGATCGAGAGTAAATGCTCTCTTCTTTCACAAGAGGAGATTATCGAGGCCGATGAACTCTTCATCACCAATTCACTGCTGGGAATTCGTCCAGTTGGACTGCTTGAATCAAAAGGGTTTGAAACGGGACCTGTGACTCACCAACTGATGGCACGGGTTCAGGATGAGCGTGCATGAGGGAGCAGCTTTATAAACTGGCCGCCGTCGGCATTCTGCTCGGAAGTTTTGTTATCGGCTGGTACTGGCTCGGATATCAGCAGTTTCTTGATACTCCCATTCAGTTGAAAGAGGCGGAGCAGAGCCTGCAGATCGATCCGGGGCAATCTCTTCGTGTTGTCGCACGTAATCTGGCTAAAGAGGGAATTATCACTGATGAGCGCTATTTTAGACTGCTGGCGCGGTTGAGTGGCAAGTCGTCAAAAATTCAGGCGGGTGAGTACCTGCTTACGGAACCATTAAGGCCAGAAGCGCTGCTAAACAAGCTGGTTGAGGGGAAGGTCAGACAGTATGGGTTGACCCTCATTGAAGGGTGGAAGTTTAGCGAGATGCTCGCCTTTGTGAGGGAGAGTTCAGTGCTTAAACATACCCTTAAAGGGGAGAGTCCTGAAGAGATTATGGTGGAGATTGGCTATCCAGATGTTCACCCCGAGGGACGTTTTTTGCCCGACACATATCACTTTCCCAAAGGAATGAGTGACCGTGAGTTTCTGCGCCGTGCCTATCAGACGATGGAGCTGTTCCTTAAACAGGCATGGGACGAACGAGACCAGAGTATCCCGCTTAAGAGCCCTTATGAGGCGCTGATCCTGGCGTCGATTGTTGAGAAGGAGACCGGCAAGGCCTCCGAGCGGC
>JAPHSO010000081.1 GCA_026193675.1 Gammaproteobacteria bacterium
GAGTGCTGTGGACGACTAAAGGTTATACCCCTCATGCCATCGCTGCACATCCTGATGTACCCCAGTTTGTGATTGACCGAACTCAACAGGCGTTAATCAATTTTGAACGGACAGTGCGAGGTATGGCGATGCTACACAATATGAAAATTGAGGGTTTTGAAGCTGCACAAGATAGTGATTGGAATGATGTCCGTGCTCTCAATATTAATCTGCTCAAGTAGTGTTTTGATCTATTAATCGTCAGTAGAGGAGAGGTAGGCAAAAATGTTAGCCATCTCTTCTTCAGAAAATTCACTTAGAAATTGATCTTTAGGATCATCTTCATCATGTATACGCTTTCCATCAATATACTGCTGAACGGCACTGTATAGATATTCAGTATATTGACCAGCAATCATCGGTACCCCTTTCTCAACATCTCCCCATCCACCATCTCCATGGCAGGAGCGACACTCTTTTTTGTAACTTTTCTCACCCTTTTCGACGTTACCTGGATAACGACGAATATTGAGCATCTTTTTGGCCAGAATGAGTCGCTCTAAAGGATCAAAGTTCTCCTTATCGATCGGCGGTAGGTTGGTGGGAAGCTTAATTGTGGCGAGATATGCAGAGATATCTGCGATTTCATTATCTGGAAACTGGCGCTCATCGACATACTCATACATCGGAATGTTATGCCTTTTACGATCCCGGAATAGATGCATCTGTTTTTGGGTATAAGCGGCAGGCTGCCCAGCAATGCGAGGGTACTCTCCATCTTTACTTCCCTGGGCGTACTCTCCGTGACATCCGGCACAGAGTTCATTGATCTCCTCTCCGTTCTCTAGATCGGGTTCATAGGCTGCAGATGCTAATGGGTAGAGCATCAGCAGGGCAAGAAGAGATAGAGTGTTAATTCTCAACGTGTTAATTTGCATGGCTAGATGGTGTGGATGTTGGAAAAGTTGAGGAGGCTAACAAAAATTGCAGCCAAAAACAGTACCCCTTATGGATGTGTATCACTAAAGTGGTATTCATCTATGTCTCATCGGTAGGAATTGACCTATATCAATTACAAAACAGTCACTTTATTGGTAAAAAGTGTGGCATATGACACATGTTGGTACTAGTATCATCATTGAATTAGGAAGTGTGTTGCTAAATGACACATTAGAAACAGCAGAAAAACGTAGTTATTACAAGTAAATGGAGTGTAACCAAATGTTAAAAGCAGCCAAGCGTTTAGTACCCCTTGCTGCAGGTTTGATGGTCGGGCTTGCCGCCTCAACATCTGCCTGGTCATCATCGACTCTCGATTCGGTGATGAAAGCTCGTGGTCTAACCCAAAAAGATCTTCTGGCAGCGGCCAAGACCTACACACCAACTGGTGGACGTGATGAGTATCTTGCGTTTAGCTCAGGTGGTCAGAGTGGTCAGGTCATTGTCTACGGCATCCCATCGATGCGTATCCTCAAGTATATTGCGGTATTCACTCCTGAGCCTTGGCAGGGGTACGGTTTTGATGATGAGTCAAAGGCTGTACTGGCACAAGGTAGAATCAATGGTAAAGATATTCTTTTTGGTGATACCCACCATCCTGCAATCTCTGAAACCAATGGTGAATATGATGGTAAGTATCTGTTCATCAACGATAAAAACAATCCACGTATCGCTGTTATCGACCTGCATGATTTTGAGACCAAGCAGATTGTCGTTAACCCAATCATGAAGTCAGAGCATGGCGGTGCATTTGTATCGGGCAATACAGAGTATGTTATTGAGGCGGCTCAATATGCAGCACCTCTGGCTGATGGCTTTGTCCCTCTTGAAGAGTTTAACGATAAGTATCGTGGTGCTGTCACCTACTGGAAGTTTGACCGTAAGAAGGGACGTATTGATGAGAAGAAGTCTTTCTCTCTAGAGCTACCTCCTTACAGTCAGGATCTTTCGGACTTTGGTAAAGGTGCGTCTGAAGGCTGGTCATTCACCAACTCGTTCTGTTCAGAGCGTTATGTCGGAGGTATCGAGAAGGGACGTCCTCCTTATGAGGCGGGCTGTTCGCAGAAAGATACCGACTTCCTTCATGTTGTGAACTGGAAAAAGGCTGCTGAAGTATTCAAAGCGGGCAAGACCAAGAAAATCAACGGTCACGACGTTATCATGATGGATACAGCGATTAAAGAGGGATTAGTGTTCCTCGTTCCTGAGCCAAAGTCACCTCACGGTGTGGATGTAAACCCCAAGGGAACTCATATCATCGTCTCTGGTAAACTGGACAGCCATACCTGGGTCTACTCATTTGAGAAAATTCAGGCAGCAATCAAAGCCGGTAAGTTTGAAGGCAAAGATCCATACGGTATCCCCATCATCTCGATGAAGGATGCGCTGCACAAGCAGGTTAGCGTTGGTCTGGGACCACTCCATACCCAGTACGA
>JAPHSO010000283.1 GCA_026193675.1 Gammaproteobacteria bacterium
GCATATACTTGTAGTGCTGTCCCTGAATACGGGGATAGAACTTCTCCTCAATACCATAGCCATCTTTTTCATGGCACCTTACACAGTTGTCGGCATAGAGCTTCTCTCCCTGCTTAAACTCAGCAGTTCCTTCAGCCCACTCACCCTTACCATTATCAGGATTCATGGGTAGCTTTTCCATGTAAGCAGCCACATCGGCCAACGCCTGTACATCACCAATCGACTCAGGCAGTGCGAATGGATACATGGTCGGGTTATCACGATTCAGAGCGCGAATGTCCGCCAGCTGTTTGAGGATAACATTCTTGTGCTGACCGGCGAGCTGCGGGAAGGTACCATCTTCGGTACCCCATCCTTCAGGCATATGACACGCTGAACAGACCTCATATACATCAAGTCCATCGGTTACATTACCGGTAAGATGCATCGCCTCATCTTTTTCACCACCCGCTGCATTCCACTTAACCGCACCTGCAGCCAAACTCTGACCAGCAAAAGCGATACCGATAGCGGCAACAGCACCAATTATTACTCTCTTCATACGATCTACCTTAATTTTATTTTGAATCCATCAACAATGAATGGGGTTTAATCTCTTTAATTTAAGCAAATTCTAATTTACTTTAACGTCAGTGAATATGACCTACATCAAGGATTTATAAAATACCTATGTAGTGGTACTACTTTAATCCAGCCAGATAATCGGCAATCGCCTTGATCTCATCATCATTAACCATATGCATGATACCCTTCATCGCCGCGGTCATACCGTTACTACGTGCACCACTCTTAATATCTTTCATCTGCTGCACGATATAGGCTGAATTCTGACCCGCCAATTTAGGATACATAGGCATCAAAGGGGTTTTGGCATCTTTGCCGTGGCAGGCAGAACATCCACCTTTAGTAGGACTCGAATAGAGTTTACCGCCATCCAGTGCACTTGCTGCACTGCTAAAACCGATTCCCATTACCAGTGAACCCGCCAGAATCATTTTAGAAAACTTCATTTACTTCTCCTCTCAATCACACAATGCGATTGATTATAGTCTAAAAATTAAAAATGGGGGGCATACGCCCCCCATTATTTTTTAAGCTTAAGTAGCCAGTTTTGCTACTACTTTTTAGCTTTTACTTTTACAGCACCGTTCTCTTCGAGGAAGGTTTTAGCACGCAGACCAAGGTCAGCGGTCTTAACCTGATACTGCCACCATTGGCCAGCCCAGAGAGTAGCATTCTGCCAATCACCTTTCTTGGCAAATGTCTCAGCCTTCTTCTTCACCTCATCGGCAAATCCAAGCTGCTCTGTAGCATCTTCAACCAGTGCGACAACTGTTGGGAAGTCGGTGTAGTTATGGCTGGTGATAAAGCCTACAACAGAGTTGATAACCGCCTGGGTCTCGACGTTAGTCTTAACCTGCTTGTCATAATCAGCCTTGGTGTACTTCTGACCTTCAGACATCTTACCTGCCTTAGCCTTGTACCCTTTAGGCTGTACTAACAGATAGCCCTGCATCTCCAGGTGGAGTGCTGAACAGAACTCAGTACAGTAGTAAGGATAGACGCCCGCTTTATCTGCAGTAAATGTTGCAGATGTGGTCTTACCAGGCTCAATTGAGAGGTTGACGTTAGTACCGTTGATTGCGAAACCGTGGGTTTCATCCTCAGCCCGCTCAAGGTTGGTCAGGTGAATAATAACCTCATCACCCTCTGTCACCTCAATGGTTTCAGGCGTGATGTGTGAACGAATCACAGTACCAAAGACCTCAACCTTTCCAGGAGAGCGAACCGTCTTTTCACGACCTGCGCGAGTTTTGAACTCAGAACGTGAGTCAGTACGGCTGTTCCAGCCCGACTTGTAACGTACGCCCGGCTTCAGCTTATCGGCCTTAATCGCAACTGCATAATGGGGTTCGCCCAATGGCAGCGCCATATCGTAGAGCAGCTGCATCTTGTCACCGCTGATATCGATCAACTGGTGATTCTGTGGATGCAGAGGACCTACAGGATTGAAGCGGTCAATTGCCAGCTTGTTGAGAGCAACCAGATATTTACCATCTGGAGAAACTGAATCGCCCTCCATAGTCATCAAGTGACCAATGTTGTAGTGAACTGGAAGCTGATCCAGAACCTTACCTTCA
>JAPHSO010000167.1 GCA_026193675.1 Gammaproteobacteria bacterium
AACCGAGCAGAAACAGGGTCAATATGATCCCTCCAATCAGATATTCACTCAGATTACGAAATCCTGTGAGCTCAGCACCTAAACCGACAATCAATGCCATGATCAGGATAAAGCGGGCCATATGCAGGCCGCGCCGGCCATAGAGGGTCAGCGCATCCCAAACGACCCAGATGAGGGAAAAGACCACCAGTGTGCCAAACATTGCCCGAAGCAAAGAGATCAGAGGCTCCGGCATAGCCGCTGAAACTGGTAGCAGGTAGAAGAGCACGCCTCCGGTAAGCACAATAGAGAGTAGTCGCAGCCCTTTCCAGAATCGGCAGCAGCCCTCTTCTGATTGCGGCAGATAGTGCACCGCCGGAGGAATCGGGGCAAAAAAGGCCCTCCCGAGTGCAAAGACTGTGAGCAAACTGAGCAGCACTAGATTGATGAGAGCAAGTGGATTGAGCTGTTCCTGCTCCCAGCTCATCACTATCCAGAATAGGGCCCATGTGGAGACCATGATCTGTCCAAAACCGTAGCGTTGTAGCGAGCGAACGACGGCATTAAGGAGAGAGCCGGTGAAATCAGTCGGTTCCCGATGGCGTGAGAGATAACGCACAGTGAAATTGCGCAGGAATAGTGCACCTATGATGGCGAACAGTGTGCTGATTATTAGCATCGCCCATCCTGCAGTACCTAGACGGGAAAGGTTAAAACCTCCAAATTGAATCCCTGTTATTAGTTTTGTCCATTCGATTGGATTTTCTTCATTGGAGAGAAAAGTGAGCATACCGGGGTAGCGGGTCAAGAGACGCTCCTTGAGGATCTTCTCGCGTTGTTTGCCGAGCACCTCCAGAAGTGATTCGCTATTGACGCTGAGCAGTTTGCAACTACCTAGCAGCATCTCAGCGCTCTGCCGCTCCTTTTCCAGATCTCTGCGTGCATCCCGAACAGCCCTGTCTTCGCCTTTGGTTGACTCCCCCAGCTCTGTCAGGACAAGGGTCTGCTTCTCAACTTGTTGGATCTGTTCTGCCGTGCAATCCCTGGCCATCTGACGAATTCTATCCAGGGATTTCCAGAGAGTATCCAGATCTGCAGAGGGCTTTTTATTGGCGATCTCTTTTTCGGTCACGCTGATCTGCTTTTGTGCCTCAGAAATAGCCGCACTATTCCAGCTGGATGAATCTGTCTGCCCGAAAGCAGTGGTGCATGCGAGAGTTAAAATTAAATATAAAATCCCGCGTAGTGAACTTGTCATTGATACTTTTCCAGATGATGTGGATTGAGATTCATTAAGTGGTGAAAGTTACGTCCAATATGAGACTTTAGCCAATGGATGTATATAGGTGGATATATTAAGCAGGCTAAAATCATACTCTGCAACTTGTGCAAAAAATTTTACAATTTTAGTCTGATTAATATCGATATCCCTGCTGAGTTAAAACTAACTTAGATAATGGGAACCGCGCCTAACATCTATCGCTGAATTCTGCTCTGTTTTGATCCAAAATCAGAGCAGTAGGAACTCTTTGAACTGACCACGCATGCAGTGGTTAGAGGCCATTGAGCTGGAGTACGCTCCGGCGTTAATCAGGGCGAGGTGATCTTCACCGCTGAGATCTGGGAGCATGGCGTTCTGATACCAGACATCTAGCGCTTCGTTGATGTTGCCCACCACGTGGTGCGCCGAACAGGGCTCGTTGTCCCAGTGTAGCGGCACGGGTTGAAACGGCAGGTCATAGTAGGCCGGCTCCGGGGCGATGTTAAAACCGGCATCGACCCCCACGAAGGTGGTCTGCTGTTTACGCTCGACGAAGCTCTTTCCCAGTAGCAACAGCCCGGCATCCTTGACGATGTAGTCGCCCGGTTCGATCTCAATGTGCAGGTCACGCGAGCCGAGCTGGCGTTGCAGTACGGCGGCCCACCGGTCGAGATCCAGAGGCTGATCCTCTGCCAGATGGGGAACCCCCAATCCACCACCGACATTAACCCGCTCGATTTCTCCAGCTCTGTCGACGAACCAGAGGCAGCTCTTGATAACCTGTTCCCACTGCTCCAGCTCGGGCGTCAGATAGCCGCAACCGGTGTGAAAATGGATCTTGGTGACGCGTAGGCCATACTGTTTGGTGGTCGCCAGCGCCTCATCAAACTGCTCACGGTAGATGCCAAATTTGGTGGTGTCGCACCCTGCATAGTGCAGCTTGGCATTACAGGCGCGACCGATCCCCATGGCGGGATTGACCCTGATACCGATCTCGCTGCCCGGTTTCAATTTACCCCAGGCGCGGATGGCGTGGATCGAATCGCAATCCATAAACAGACCAGAGTAGCGGGCCAGCGTAGAGAAATCCTGACGGCTCAGGCTGGTGGCGGTGAAGGAGATCTGCTTCGCCTCAAAGCCGCAGCCGACAGCATGCTCCACCTCGTTGGGAGAGCAGGCGTCGATACCGCACAGACCACTCTGTTTCAGCATGGTAAGCAGCGGCGCGAAGCGGTTGGCCTTCATCGCATAGTAGAGGGTGTGACGCTCTCCCAGACCGGCATCGTTCAGCGCCTGCTTGATTCGCTGCAGGTTGGTCTGAATCCGCTGGCCGGAGTAGACAAAAGAGGGCGTACCAAACTGCTCAGCCAGAGACTGAACCGAGCGGCCGGAAAAGTGCAAAGCTCCCCCCTGGTAGCAGAGGTCAGGTCGCTGCCACCAATCATAGGCGTTATGTTGCTCCATGATGCTTAGGCGGTTTCCAGAGTTAGACCAAGGGTGTCGCCCAGCATGGAGGGGTGTTTCTGTTGTGGCAGATGATCAAACTTGCCGCCAATCCAGCCACGGCAGTTGTAGGAGCCACAGGAGCAGGGGAACTGTTTGAACAGGTGATCCTCTGTCTCTGCATAATCCATAAACAGCCAACTGTTGGCAGGAATATCCTTGAGTGCGGTTACCGTCATCTCCTCCATATTCAGGGAGATGTTGGGATCGCAGGCGTGCAGGAAGTAACCTGAGAAGTGGCGATCAAACAGGTGCTGTGTCTCATTGATCTGCAGGGTGTGTTGGCGGATCTCCTCGATCACCTCCCCTGCCATTTTGGCAATGATCTCGCCCTTGGCAAATGCACGGAAGGTAAATACCCCCTGGCCTGACGTGTTGTCCTTGAACATGACTCTGAAATCCTGCTCCTGAGGGAACAGAGGGTCATTTCCGAACTTGGGTGGATATAGCATTGTTTATAGACTCCAGAATAAACCTATATAAAAGAAAAAATGATCGTGCCATTGCTCCGGAAATCGGAGATCAGTGCATTTACAGGCGCTATATACGGTTAATTTTGATGAGCGACAAACGCTATTTTTTGTATATGAAGACAAATAATTTTTGACGATATTTTTTAGCCTATTGGTACCTCCCGCTTTCAATGGTCTACATGA
>JAPHSO010000229.1 GCA_026193675.1 Gammaproteobacteria bacterium
TTGCTCATTTTCTCATCTCAGCTGATGGCAGCTGAAGAGCCGGTGGTGAAGATCTTTAAGATGAAGTTTATTCCTCAGGAGATCACCATCAAAAAAGGTGAGACTGTACGTTGGCTCAATACTGAGAAACGTCAATATCACAGCGTCTGGTTTGAGAAGTATGGTGATCCAGAATCTGATTATCTCTTTCCTGAAGATTCCTATACCCGCAAGTTTGATAGCGTTGGAAGTTTTGACTATCGCTGTGGCCCCCACCCAGAGATGATAGGAGTGGTTCATGTGGTTGAATAGTCTGTTACATCGAACAGTGCTAACGACTCTTGGATTGTTGATGGTCACTTCAGTCTCTGCTTCTGTATTTGCCGAACCAACTGCTGATCGACAGCAGGAGCTCAGACATCTACTGAAGCATGATTGCGGCTCCTGCCATGGGATGACCCTAAAGGGGGGGCTTGGTCCGGCACTGCTACCAGAGAACCTGGCAAGCAAGCCTGATGAGGTTCTTAAGCAGACCATCATTCATGGACGACCACCAACACCGATGCCTCCCTGGATGGGCATCCTCACCGAAGAGGAGATTGATTGGTTGGTGATGCTGCTGCGTAAAGGTGATATCGATGCGTAGCCTGTTACAGATACTCTTTCTTGCTCTATCTGTCTCACTGCTCTCAGGCTGCCCATCCTTTATGGGGGCGATGCCGGTTCAACCTGCACAGATTGAATACCGGGCGACGGGAGATATGGGGCTCATCATTGAGCGTGCAGTTGGCAAGATATCAATTATTGAAACAACCCATCGAACCAAGTTGGCGACAGTTGATGGACTGGGTGATCTCTCTCACGCCTCAGCGGTCTACTCACGCGATGAGCGTTTTGCCTTTATCTTTGGTCGCGATGGTGGTTTGACCAAGGTCGATATGGTCACCCAGAAGATCGTCAAGCGGGTCATGCAGTCGGGCAACAGTATTGGGGGCGCTATCTCACAAGATGGCACCATGGTGGCGGTATCAAATTACAGTCCTGGTGGCGTTAAGATCTTTAGTGCCGACAGTTTTGAACTAATAGCCGATATTCCTGCAGTCATCGATGAGAGTGGGAAGCAGTCCAAAGTGGTCGGTCTGGTTGATGCACCGGGTAACAAATTTGTTTTTAGCCTCTATGAAGGTGATCAGATCTGGATTGCCGATATGAGTGATCCCCAGTCGCCTGAAATAACTAAATTCAGAGATACCGGAAGCCAACCATACGATGCGTTGATCACCCCCGATGGTCGTTACTATATTGCAGGACTCTATGGTGAGGATGGACTGGCGCTGCTCGATCTCTGGCATCCTGAAAATGGTGTTAAGCACATTCTGGCCGACTATGGTCGCGGCAATAAAAAGATGCCGGTTTACAAAATGCCCCATCTAGAAGGTTGGGCGATGGCCGGAAACCTGGTGTTTATTCCTGCAGTTGGCCGCAATCAGGTGGTGGTGATGGATGCCAACAGCTGGCGTGAAATTGACCGGATTGATGTGCATGGACAGCCTGTATTTGTGATGGCCCGTCCTGATGGGCGCCACATCTGGGTCAATTTTGCCTTTCCCAACAACGATACTCTGCAAGTGATCGATGTTGATGAGTTAAAGATTATCCAAAATATAAAACCTGGAAAGGCCGTATTGCATATGGAATTCACACCACGCGGCGAAGAGGTGTGGGTCTCGGTACGCGATGAAGACAAAGTTAAGGTTTACGACACAGAGAGTTTTGAAAAGAGGGCGGAGATGGCGGTTGATAAGCCGAGCGGCATCTTCTTTACAACGCGTGCACACAAGATTGGTCTCTAAACTGTAGGCCAGAGCTGGAGAGTTGAATGGTTCATCGTGAAAAAAAGATAGCTGAAGGTGCAAATGCTTCACCTGTGGTGGCAGCGCTCTCTGATTTTGAAAAGAACCTGCTTAACGACTATCAACGTAACTTTCCTTTATCTGCGACACCATTTGCAGTGCTTGCAGAGCAGCTAGGTGAGAGTGAGCAGCAGGTGATGGATGTACTTGCCAGCTTTAAATCACATGGTCTGATTAGCCGTGTCGGCCCTGTTTTTTCTCCCAATCGTGTTGGCGCCAGTACGCTGGTCGCCATGGCCGTTCCTCCTGATTCGCTTGATGAGATTGCTGAGATTGTCAGTAGCTATCCAGAGGTCAATCATAATTATGAACGCGAACACCACTATAACCTCTGGTTTGTTCTCACAGCATCTGATCAGCAGCATCTTCAAGCTGCATTAGACGATATTCATAAAACCACAGGACTGGATCCCATTTCGTTACCGATGGTGAAGTCATACCATATTGATCTGGGTTTTAAGCTCAAGTGGAAGGGGGAAGATGAGCTTGAGCAGCAGCAGAAAGATCGGGCTGATGAGGGGCGTCATGCGCTCTCTGATTCAGTTATCAGCATTGGTCAGGACATCTCTAACTCGATTGCTGAGCGTCTTGTCGCTGCGGTTCAGGGTGGACTTCCTCTGGTATCGCGCCCCTATCAGCAGATAGCAGAACAGATTGGAATTAGCGAAAGCGACTGTATTCAACGCCTACAAAACTGGCTTGAAAACGGTACCATTAACCGTATGGGAGTGGTGGTTCGACATCGTGAACTGGGTTATCGGGCCAATGCGATGGTGGTCTGGGATATTCCTGATGAGATGGTGAGTCGTGTCGGACGCTGCTTTGCAGATTTTGATTTTGTGAATCTATGTTATCAACGCCCGCGTCATCTGCCACAGTGGCGCTATAACCTGTTCTGCATGATTCATGGACAGGATCGAGAAGAGGTTCTTGAACGGGTCCAGCAACTCGCAAATGAGTGTATCGATGCCCAGTCACAACATGAGGTGCTATTTAGTTGTCGTCGCTTTAAACAGCGAGGAGCACGTTATCATATCGGATCGCAGGCAGGTAGCAAAAGCGTAAGTAACAAA
>JAPHSO010000290.1 GCA_026193675.1 Gammaproteobacteria bacterium
ATCCCCTTTCCCTATGCGGTTGATGATCATCAAACCGCCAATGGTCAATTTCTGGTGAGAGAGGGTGGTGCCGAGATGGTGCAGCAGTCGGAACTGAGTGTTGAGCGTCTAACCTCGATGCTGAATCGCTACTGTAAAAATGTTCAGGTGGGTCGTGAAGCACTTAAAACGATGGCACAGAGTGCACACAGACTGGCAAAGCCTGAGTCGACCGCAGAGGTGGCGCAGATTTGTGCCAATGCGATGAATATTAAATTGGATGAGGTGGCCTGAATTATGAGTAATCAGATCTCAACCAATAGATTGAACCAACCGCTTCCAGTGGAGGCGATGGGTTCAATTAGAAACATTCATATGGTCGGTATCGGTGGTGCCGGTATGAGTGGCATCGCTGAGGTGCTGCTCAATCTGGGTTATCGGGTCTCGGGTTCTGATTTGCGAACAAATCGTGTGACTGAACGCCTGCAAGCAATGGGGGCACAGATCCATATTGGCCATAGCGATAGCAACATCGAAGATTGTGATGTGGTGGTTATCTCCTCGGCTGTGACTGATGAAAATCCTGAGGTTGCTGGAGCGCGTGCCCGTAGAATTCCTGTTGTTCCCCGTGCAGAGATGCTGGCTGAGCTGATGCGTTTCCGTCACGGCATTGCCGTAGCCGGTACCCATGGCAAGACCACCACCACCAGCCTGATTGCCAGTCTGCTGGCAGAGGGCGGTGTTGATCCCACCTTTGTGATTGGTGGACGTCTCAACAGTGCCGGCACCAATGCCCGTCTTGGAGAGGGACACTATCTGGTTGCTGAAGCTGATGAAAGTGATGCCTCATTCCTCTATCTGCAACCGATGACTGCGGTGGTCACCAATATCGACGCTGACCATATGGAGACCTATGGTGGTGACTTTGAGAAGCTCAAGCAGACCTTTGTAGAATTCCTGCACCATCTACCATTTTATGGAATTGCGGTGCTCTGCATTGACGATCCCGTCGTTAGAGAGATTCTGCCGCAGATCACCCGTAAGGTGATCACCTATGGTATCGATTCAGAGGATGCCGATTATCGTGCAACGGCACTGACTCAGGATGGTGTTATCACTAAGTTTGCGGTTCGTTGTCCTGAGTATGCGGTGCCGGTTCCGGTATCGATGCCGATGCCTGGAAAGCACAATGCGCTCAATGCGCTGGCGGCAATAGCGGTTGCCTGTGAACTGAAGATTGATCCCTCTGCGATTAAAGATGGCCTGGCTAAATTTGAGGGGATTGGGCGTCGCTTCCAGATGATGGGAGAGATAGCGCTTGTAGAGGGAAATATTCTTCTGGTTGATGATTATGGTCATCACCCTCGTGAGGTGGAGGCGACGCTCAAAGCGGCGCGGGCCTCATGGCCTGATCGTCGTCTGGTTGTCGCATTCCAGCCTCACCGTTACAGCCGTACCCGTGATCTGTTTGAGGACTTTACAGAGGTGCTCACCAATGCAGATCAACTACTGATCCTTGAGGTCTATCCAGCCGGAGAAGAGCCCATTAGTGGTGCCGATAGTCGCACGCTCTGTCGTGCCATTCGAGCTCGTGGTCAGGTTGATCCAATCTTTGTGAGCTCGCCTGATGAGTTGAGTTCGACCCTTTCCGGCATCGTTCAGGCGGGTGATGTGGTATTGACACTTGGTGCAGGTAGCATCGGTCAGGCTGCTCAGGAGCTCTTGGCAAAACTCTCTTCAGAGCAGAATCTGAAATCGAGGGGAGGGGATTGATGATGGCTGCCATGCAACAGCCCCAGCTCCGTGGTGAAATCCGTAACCACGAACCGCTTGCCGGTTACACCACCTGGCGTGTGGGTGGTGAGGCGAGAGAGCTCTATCGTCCAGCAGACCTAGATGATCTGTCACTCTTCCTTAGCCAGCTATCTGATACTGAGGAGATTCACTTTATCGGGCTGGGTAGTAATCTGCTGGTACGTGATGGCGGTGTTGATGGCACCGTTATCCTGACTCATGGCCTGTTGGGTCAGATTGAGCAGATGGATGAGAATCGAATTTATGTTGAGGCTGGTGTCACCTCTGCCAAACTATCTCGTTTTGCTGCGCGTGCCGGACTTTCCGGAGCTCAGTTTCTAAGTGGTATCCCCGGCACTGTTGGTGGTGCACTAACGATGAATGCCGGATGCTTTGGTAGTGAGATCTGGCCGCTGGTTGAGAGTGTAAAAACCATCAATCGTCATGGTGTGATGGTTACTCGAAATGCCGCTGAATATGAGGTGGGTTACCGCAGCGTTAAGTGGCCGCAAGATGCTCAGGATGAATGGTTTGTGGCTGCGACGTTAAAACTTGAGAAGGGTGAGCCAGAAGCGCTGCTTGCAGAGAATCGGTCGCTACTTGAAAAACGTGGCGCAACTCAGCCAACACAGCTCCCTAATGCGGGATCGGTGTTTAGAAACCCGGAAAACAGTTTTGCCGCACGATTGATTGAGAGCTGTGACCTTAAAGGACATTGCATCGGCAAGGCGTGTGTTTCAGAAAAACATGCCAACTTTATTATCAACAGCGGCGGTGCAACTGCCACCGAGATTGAGCAGCTGATGGAGTATGTGGCAGCTCAGGTAGAGCAGACTCATGGCGTTAAATTAGAAAGGGAAGTTCGTGTGATTGGTCAGCCTGTCTCTGGAGATGCGTTATGAATGATGCATTGAGATTCGGAAAGGTGGCGGTGTTGATGGGTGGTCAGTCTGCAGAGCGCGAGATATCACTGAAAAGTGGCACTGCTGTGCTTGAGTCTCTGCAACGTCAGGGAGTTGATGCCCATGGGATCGATTGCAGCAACGGTACACTGCAACAGCTTCAGAACGAAGGGTTCGATAGAGTCTTTATCGTGCTACACGGTCGTGGTGGTGAAGATGGCACGATTCAGGGGGCACTCGATTCTATCGCGCTCCCCTATACCGGTAGTGGCGTTCTCGGTTCAGCACTAGCAATGGATAAATTGCGCACCAAACAGATCTGGCAAAGCTGTGGTATCCCAACTCCACCATTCCAGATCCTTAAACAGGGTTTTGATGCATCTGAGGTGGTTGCCAAGCTAGGGATTCCATTGATGGTTAAGCCGGTACATGAGGGTTCAAGCATCGGTATGAGTCGAGTTGAATCGGCCGATGAGCTTGAAGCCGCCTGGCAACAGGCGACCAGGACTGACGCTGTGGTAATGGTCGAGTCCTGGGTGAGTGGTGCAGAGTTCACCGTTGCGATTCTTGATGGCGTAGCACTACCGCCAATTAAACTTGAGACACCGAACAGCTTCTATGACTTTGATGCCAAATATCGTGCAGAGACTACGCAATATATCTGTCCTTGTGGATTAGACGATGCAGATGAACTGCGACTCAAAACTCTTGCGCTAGCGGCGTTTGATGCTGTCTCGGCATCAGGTTGGGGGCGTGTTGATGTGATGGCAAATTCGGCAGGAGAATTTCTACCGATTGAGGTCAATACAGTTCCCGGGATGACCGATCACTCGCTGGTACCGATGGCGGCAAAAGCTGCAGGTATCGACTTTGATCAGTTAACCCAAACCATTCTTGCCCAGACTCTGAATCAGAAGCAGGAGGTTGCCAATGGCTAAAGCTAAAAAGAGAGGCGCCTCTATGCGCCATCAGCAGCATCAACGTAAGTTTCCAATGAAGAGGCTCTTCAAGTATCTGCTACTTGTGCTCTCTATTGGTGGACTTGGTTTCTGGCTTAGCGGACCACTTGAGCCCGGCTCATATCCAATCCATTCGGTTCGTGTTGTCTCTCCTATTGAACATGTTAGTCAGAGTGCGCTTAAAGAGGTTATTGAACCCCAAATTGGAGAGGGTTTCTTCCGGATCAATGTGGATCAGATTAGTAAAGATATTGAAAAACTTCCCTGGGTACACCGTGCGGCAGTGCGCAGAGTGTGGCCTGGACAGTTGGTGGTCAATATTGAAGAGCAGCAGCCCTTTGCCATTTGGAATGATGATGCGCTGGTTAATGTAGAGGGTATCTCATTCAAGCCTGAGCAGATGAGCGATCAACTGGTTGGACTACCGCACTTTGTGGGGCCTGAGGGGACCGAGAAGATGATTAGTGAAAGATATCGTGAGCTGACAGAGAGTGTGGTCAGTCGCGATATCAATATTGTGCGTGTTGACCTGAGTGGTCGCCGGGCATGGCAGCTGGAGCTTGATAACGGCCTGATTCTCAATATGGGAAGAGAGTCGGTGGTCAAGCGGCTGCAACGATTTGCTGGCGTCTATCAATCTGATATCAAGCCAAAACTGGCTCAGATTGATGGCATTGATTTGCGATATACCAATGGTTTTGCTGTGCGTTGGCGGCAAGCGGCGACATAGCGGAGAAGAGAGATGGGAAAAAAGACAGATAAAAATCTAATTGTCGGGCTCGATATTGGCACCTCCAAGGTGGTCTGTATTGTGGGTGAGATTAATGCTGAGGGTGAGATCGATATCATCGGCATTGGACACAATCCTTCACGCGGCCTGAAGAAGGGCGTAGTGGTCAATATTGAGTCGACTGTCTACTCCATTCAACGTGCCGTAGAAGAGGCGGAGTTGATGGCGGGCTGTCATGTCCATTCTGTCTATGCCGGTATTGCCGGTAGCCATATTAAAAGTCTCAACTCCCACGGTATTGTGGCGATTCGTGACCGCGAGGTGAATCACGCCGATGTTGAACGGGTGATTGATGCGGCACGGGCGGTGGCAATTCCTGCGGATGAAAAGATCCTCCATGTGTTGCCGCAGGAGTTCATCATCGATAACCAGGAGGGGATTCGTGAACCGATCGGTATGTCGGGGGTTCGTCTTGAGGCTCGGGTCCATCTGGTTACCGGTGGAGTGAGTGCCGCACAGAACATTATCAAATGTGTACGACGCTGTGGTCTGGAGGTTGATGACATCATCCTGGAGCAGCTCGCTTCCAGCTATTCGGTGCTTAGCGATGATGAGAAAGAGCTGGGTATCTGCCTGATCGATATCGGTGGTGGGACGACCGATATCGCTATCTTCACCGAAGGGGCGATTCGTCACACTGCCGTGATCCCCATCGCCGGAGATCAGGTGACCAACGATATCGCAGTGGCGCTGCGTACCCCGACCCAGAAGGCGGAAGAGATCAAAAAGCAGTACGCCTGCTGTCTGACTCAGTTGGCAAATCCCGATGAGACGATTGAGGTTCCGGGTGTAGGTGATCGTGAACCCCGTCAACTGGCTAGACAGACGCTTGCCGAGGTGGTGCAACCCCGTTACGAAGAGCTGTTCACACTAATTCAGGCCGAGCTTAGACGTAGTGGTTTTGAAGATCTTATTGCGGCAGGTGTTGTGCTGACTGGCGGCACTTCGAAGATGGAAGGTGTTGTCGATCTTGCTGAGGAGATCTTCCATATGCCGGTTCGCCTGGGCATCCCCAAAGGGGTTAATGGTCTGGTCGATGTGATCAGTAATCCAATCTATGCAACAGGTGTCGGTCTTTTACAGTTTGGACAGAACAACCGCGGCAGTGGTGTCTCTGAACTGACAGAGAATAGTGGTCTGGGTGGGGTTTTTGAACGGATGAAGAGCTGGTTTCAGGGCAATTTTTAATAATATTTTTTTAAATATCAAAACAATTTTTAGTAACAAATTTATAGTTTTTTGGAGAGGAGAAGTACGATGGCATTTCAATTGATTGACAATAGAACTCAGGGTGCGGTCATTAAGGTGATCGGTGTGGGCGGTGGAGGAAGTAACGCTGTTGAGCATATGGTGTGTGCAGATATTGATGGCGTTGAATTTATCTGTGCCAATACAGATGCGCAGGCACTGGAGCTCTCATCAAGCCGTGTGCAGTTGCAGATTGGTAACAACATTACCAAGGGACTTGGTGCGGGTGCTAATCCTGAGATCGGCCGCCAGGCTGCGATGGAAGATCGTGACCGGATCTCTGAGGCCCTTGAGGGTGCAGATATGGTCTTTATCACTGCCGGTATGGGTGGTGGAACCGGAACAGGTGCTGCACCTATCATCGCTCAGGTGGCTAAGGACATGGGTATTCTTACCGTTGCGGTGGTTACCAGTCCGTTCCCAATGGAAGGCAGCAAACGTATGAGCCTTGCAAGAACGGGCCTCGAAGAGTTGACCCAGTTTGTCGATTCGCTCATCACTGTCTCAAATGAGAAGCTACTGGATGTGCTTGGTGACGATATCGACATGCTTGATGCATTTGGTGAAGCCAACAATATTCTATTGGGAGCGGTTCAGGGTATTGCAGAGCTGATCACTATTCCGGGTGTCATTAACGTCGACTTTGCCGATGTACGAACCGTGATGTCTGAGATGGGAATGGCGATGATGGGTTCTGGATCATCTGCTGATGAGGATAGAGCAGCCATTGCTGCAGAGAAGGCGATTGCCAGTCCGCTGCTTGAGGGGGTCAATCTCAAAGGTGCACGTGGCATTCTGGTGAATGTAACCTCTAGCAAGATCACCATGGGTGAGTTTAAGAAAGCGGGTGATATCGTACGAGAGTTTGCAGCTGATGATGCGACCATCGTTATGGGCACCGCTATCGATCCAGAGATGGGTGATGAGCTGCGCGTTACAGTGGTTGCAACTGGACTGGGCAATAAACAGGCGGTTGAAGAGCCACAACCATTCAGACCTTCGATTGTTGAGCCAACTACAGGTCGTCCTAACTATGACAGTCTGGATAAGCCAACAATCATTAGAAAGGGTGGCAGTGTGGCGGGTGAACCGACTCCAGCGATGTCAGCAACACCGGAAAATGGTGGTTTTGATGTGCTTGATATCCCAGCATTTCTACGTCGCCAGGCTGATTAGGGGGAGTACACTTCTCCCGAATAGGTCAGATTGTGAATGATCACACAGTTTTTAAGGTGATAACTGTGTGTTAATATAGTCAGTTCGTCACAGAAATAGACAAAATTGTTCGATAGCGATTGAGATTATGATTAGACAAAGAACCTTAAAAAATACCATTCGTGCTACGGGTGTAGGTTTGCATACGGGTGAGAAAATTTTTCTTACACTGCGTCCGGCCGCCGTTGGCACCGGTATCGTATTTCGTCGAGTCGATCTTGAGCATGCTATAGAGATAGAGGCCGATTATACAAACGTTGGTGATACCACGCTCTCTTCAACCCTCTCCGAAGGGGATGTGCGTATCTCCACTGTTGAACACCTGCTTTCAGCGATGGCTGGAATGGGTGTCGATAATGCCTTTGTCGATGTGAGTGCTCCTGAAGTACCCATTATGGACGGTAGTGCTGGACCTTTTGTCTTTTTGATTCAGTCTGCAGGATTAGTTGAGCAAGAGGCTCCCAAACAGTTCATCCGTATAAAGAAACCGATTCAGGTAGAAGATGGGGATAAATGGGTACGTTTTGAGCCTTTTGATGGCTTTAAGGTCTCTATGACTATCGATTTTGCCCACCCCGCATTTGAGGGTAAGGCGATGACTACCGAGATCGACTTCTCATCTACCTCATTTGTAAAAGAGGTGAGTCGGGCGCGTACCTTCGGTTTTATGAATCAAATTGAGCAGCTGCGCAAGCAGAATCTGGCTCTAGGTGGCAGTCTGGATAATGCGATTGTGCTGGATGACTATCGGGTACTGAATGAGGATGGACTTCGTTATGCCGATGAGTTTGTGAAGCATAAGGTGCTTGATGCGATTGGCGATCTCTATCTTCTGGGGCATAGTTTGATAGGCGCTTTCAGCGGCTACAAGTCGGGTCACGCCCTTAATAATCAGATTCTTCATGCTTTGATGGAGCAGGAAGATGCCTGGGAGCTGGTCACCTTTGATGATCCGAAAGAGACTCCTATCTCATACATCAAGCCGGTAACGGCCTGATAACAGGCGAACTACTTCTTTTTTGAGTGTTGGCTTAAGCGCAACAGGGCGGCCCTCAACTCATCATCATTAATATGCTTGGCTGATTCAGAGATACTCTCTGCAGCTTCTGATGAGAGTGTTCTTTTAGGTCTCTCTATCTTCTCCTTCTCTACTCCTTGATACGATACCTTGATTGAGATTTTCTCAATATTGGTTAACAGTGTCTGGGCTTTCTCTAGAAATAGCTGTTGCTGAAACCGTAATTTCGATGCCTGACCCGGGTTTTCTACAAATAGAGTGAGATGCCGGTCACGGAAATTTCCGATCGACCAGGTGTAGTCTTCAGCAATAGAGGGAGGTAAAAGCCTGCGTAAACTCTTTTCAAGCTGCTTGATTTGATGAATGTGCTGGTTTAATCGACCGAGATTAGTGGCAGGATTGAACAACTCAGTGATAGGTTTTGGCTTGTTTGGCAAACTGTTCTCCTGTATAAAGTTTTTCCACAATAAAAAATTGAGAAATATTTAACATATGAATCTTATCTGGATTTCGAAAAGGTTTGGGGGAGTTAGTAGTATCACTTTTAGTGGTGCCAAACTGGTTGTCCTTACACTATCAATCTTCGTGATCATTCCTGGAGTAGCCCTTGTTTCTGGTTACTTTATTGGTGTCCAGAATGGGATCAGTACCGGCTCTGAAGTAGCGTACGCTAATAGTAGCTGGATCGAAACAATTAAACAGCAGAAAGAGGAGCTCTCCGCAGCAAGAACTCGTGGAGAGGAGAGCTTGAATGCTCTGGCTCTACGTTTGGGGCAGATGCAGGCCCATGTTGTGCGACTCGATGCGGTTGGTCAGCGGTTAGTGACGGTAGGGGATCTCGATAGTGGAGAGTTTAACTTCTCAAAATCTCCCGCAGTTGGTGGTCCAGAAGGTGGCTCTAATGGTACTAAAAGCCTCAAAATCCCCGACTTTTTGACCCAAATAGACCAACTTTCTCAACAGTTAGCCGATCGTGAGGAGCAGCTCACAGTTCTTGAGTCTGTGCTGATGTCACGAAATCTTCGGCATGAAGTTATCCCTTCTGGGAGACCTATCAAAAAGGGGTGGATCTCCTCACGTTATGGCATGAGAACAGATCCCTTCTCGGGTAAACCCGATTTCCATAAAGGTATTGATCTCGCCGGTAGTGAAGGTGCTGACGTCATTGCGGTGGGTTCGGGTGTTGTGATGTGGTCCGGTAAGCGTTACGGCTATGGCAATATGGTAGAGATTAATCATGGTAATGGTTACATCACTCGCTATGGTCACAACAAGGAAAACTCAGTCAAGGTTGGTGACACCGTGAAGAAGGGACAGGTTATTGCCAAGATGGGCAATACAGGTCGCTCAACTGGACCTCATGTTCATTTCGAGGTTTGGCGCAGCGGACGCACTGTTGACCCCATGAAGTTTGTTCAAACCGCTCGCCGCTAATTGTAAGAAGAGGAGGGCGCTCTCCTCTTGTTGTTTACAGGTTATAGGTTCTAACCTGCTCTCCCATTTGATATAGCATCTTGGGCGCAAATTCATATATTCAGGTACAATAACCGGCCGGTTTTTGATGTGAGCCGGGTGTTCTATTCTCTATTGATTTTTACGAGTTGATTTAATGGTTTCTAAACTCTTTAGTAAGGTATTTGGCAGTCGTAATGACCGCCTGGTTAAACGGATGTTCAAGCTTGTTGAGCAGATCAACAGGCTGGAGCCTGAGTTTGAAGCACTAAGCGATGAGCAGCTCAAAGCTAAAACAGCTGAGTTTCAACAGCGAATTCAAGAAGGTGCAGAGCTAGATACCATTCTTAATGAGGCGTTTGCAGTCGTTCGCGAGGCGAGTAAGCGTGTTCTTGGTATGCGCCATTACGATGTGCAGCTGATAGGCGGTATGGTGATGCACCAGGGCAAGATTGCTGAGATGCGCACTGGAGAGGGTAAGACTCTGATGGCGACTCTTGCGGCATATTTAAATGCCCTGAGTGGTAAAGGGGTACATGTCATTACTGTTAATGACTATCTCGCAAAACGTGATTCTGAATGGATGGGGCAGCTCTATCAGTTTTTAGGGCTCTCGACTGGTGTCGTGCTCGGTGAAATGGAGCATGCGGTAAAACAGGCGGCCTATGCCTGTGACATCGTCTATGGAACCAATAATGAATTTGGTTTTGACTATTTAAGAGACAATATGGCCTTCTCTATTGAGGAGAAGGTGCAGCAAGAGCTCAACTTCGCCATCGTCGATGAGGTTGACTCCATCTTGATCGATGAGGCGAGAACTCCGCTTATTATTTCGGGGCCTGCTGAAGATAGCTCTGAACTTTACAGCAAAATAAATCTATTAGTTCCCAATCTGACCAGGCAGGCAGATGGCGTAGAAGAGGACGACACTGAGGCTGTTGGAGACTACGCGGTCGATGAGAAGCAGAAGCAGATTCACCTGACCGAAGCTGGCCATCAACGTGTTGAAGAGCTACTTGCTGAAGCGGGTCTGATTGGTGAGGGCGAGAGTCTTTATGACGCCAGCCATATCAGTTTGATGCATCATTTCAATGCGGCTCTAAGAGCCCATATCCTCTATCACCGTGATGTTGACTACATCATCAGCAACGGTGAGATCGTGATTGTTGACGAGTTTACCGGGCGCACAATGCCGGGCCGTCGCTGGTCTGATGGACTACATCAGGCGGTTGAAGCGAAGGAGGGTGTCTCTATTCAGCACGAAAATCAGACCCTTGCATCGATCACCTTCCAGAACTATTTCCGTCTCTACAATAAGCTGGCTGGTATGACCGGAACAGCAGACACTGAGGCCTATGAATTTCAATCAATCTACGGTCTTGAGGTGGTTGTTATTCCAACCCATCGACCCATGCAGAGAGATGATAAAGGAGATCTTATCTACCTCACTCCTGAGGAGAAATTTGAGGCCATTGCTTCAGATATTCGAGACTGTCAAAGTCGACAACAACCGGTTTTGGTTGGAACTGCATCTATCGAGACCTCTGAGCTGCTCTCCAATCTCCTGAAGAGGGAGAACATTACCCATGAGGTTTTGAATGCGAAACAACATGAGCGTGAGGCTGAGATCGTAGCTCAGGCGGGAAGCCCTGGGGCTGTAACTATTGCAACCAACATGGCTGGGCGTGGTACCGATATTGTTCTAGGTGGGAACCTGGAAGTAGAGATCAATGCGCTAGGTGAAGATGTTAGTGAACAGAAAATTGAAGCCGTTCGCGAAGCCTGGAACAGACGTCATCAGGCGGTGTTAGAGAGTGGTGGCCTGCATATCATTGGCACCGAACGCCATGAGTCACGTCGTATCGATAACCAGCTCAGAGGACGTTCAGGTCGTCAAGGTGATCCGGGTTCGACCCGTTTTTATCTCTCTCTACAGGATTCGTTGATGAGAATTTTTGCCTCAGAGCGAGTCGCTGGCCTGATGCAGAAGCTTGGTATGGAGCGAGGAGAGGCGATTGAGCACCCTTGGGTGAGCAGAGCCATCGAAAATGCCCAACGCAAGGTAGAGGGGCACAACTTTGATGTGCGCAAGAATCTGCTTGAGTACGATGATGTTGCTAACGATCAGCGTAAGGTGGTCTACGAGCAGCGTAATGAATTGATGGCTGAGAGTGATATCTCCGAAACAATTGATGCGATTCGCGTCGATGTGCTTAACGAAGTTATCGATGAATATATCTCTCCCCATTCTCTGGAGGAGCAGTGGGATGTTGCTGCTCTTGAGGCTCGTCTGGCTCAGGAGTTCGCACTAGACCTTGAGATTCAGAAATGGCTTGATGAGGATAGTGAGCTGCATGAAGAGAGCTTGCGTGAACGTATTGCCGAAAAGATGGTCTCTCAATATCGTGAAAAAGAGCAACAGGTCGGTGTTGATGTTGCCCGTCACTTTGAGAAGGCGGTAATGCTCCAGGTTCTAGACAGTCTCTGGAAGGAGCATCTGGCTTCAATGGACTATCTACGTCAGGGGATCCATCTACGTGGATATGCACAGAAGAATCCTAAGCAGGAGTATAAGCGCGAATCTTTTGAACTCTTTACCGACCTGCTCGAGCGAATTAAGCGAGATGTGATTGGCATTATATCTCGGGCACAGGTTAATAATGAGGAGGATGTGGCTGCCGTTGAGGCGCAACGTCGTAATCAGGGCGATGTTGAGTATCAGCATGCTGAGGCCTCTGCGATAGCTTCAAGTGAGTCCAATTCTGAAAGTGCAGTACCGGAGCAGCAGCCCTTTGTTCGTGATGGTAAAAAGGTTGGCAGAAATGAGCCGTGCCCCTGCGGTAGTGGCAAAAAATATAAGCAGTGTCATGGAAAACTTCAGTAGAGCATAAAGAGTTGCAAAACTTGTCGTAGTTGGTCGAAACTAGGGGATACCCGTTCGGTAATTTTCGATTAATTTCCTATTATTTGGTGGACACATCTTATGGCTGTTGGATATTCAATTCTTCCACATCTTTTTCCTGTTGCAGGTATCCGTTTAGGTACCACTGAAGCGGGCATTAAATATACAAACCGCCGAGATCTGGTGGTGATAGAGCTGGTTGAAGGGACTCAGACAGCAGCAGTATTTACTCAAAATGCCTTCTGTGCTGCTCCAGTGCAGGTGGCCAAAACCCATCTTGAAAAATCAGCACCTCGTTATCTGTTGGTCAATACCGGTAATGCCAATGCAGGCACCGGGCACAATGGACTTGAGGATGCGCAGAACTGTTGTCAGCTCGTTGCGGACAATCAGGGATGCAGCGTAGATGAAGTGCTTCCCTTTTCTACTGGAGTCATTGGCGAGCCGTTAGTGTTAGAGGTATTTCAGATGGGAATTCCCAGGGCGATTGCCAATCTTAGTGAGCTGGGTTGGGAAGATGCTGCTCACGGTATAATGACCACGGACACAATTGCCAAAGGCGTTTCAGAAGTGCTGGAACTTGATGGTAAAAAAGTAACGCTTACCGGAATTGCAAAAGGAAGCGGTATGA
>JAPHSO010000107.1 GCA_026193675.1 Gammaproteobacteria bacterium
ACTAAAAGCTGAATATGGATGATATAGATCGTATTAGCGCCATATCACCCTATTCTGTCTCTTCATCCCAGGCCACAATCACTGCTTACAGCGATAGACTTCAAACAGCTGTTTACCATCCACAGGGGTCGCAACCGGAACAACAGTATCTCCGCCAATTTCAGGCGCTGAATTTCGTGCCAGAGTATTGAGCTCAGCTTCAACCTTATAATCATGACGCTCAAGACCAACCACCTTAGCTGCACTCTTTACCGTCGTTTTACCGACACGCTTACAACTAACCACCTGTTCCGCTGTTGCAACTGTAACCCTCTCACCCTCTGGTGATAGCTCAACCCAGGTACATGCAATAACACTTAGGCTTAATAAAAGGACAATAGAGCTTTTCATAATATTCATCATTTTTTATCCTTGTTTGATTGATACTAATCATCATGGTTTAGATGCTTCTGACTCTCATGTCAACGCTCATAATATCTGTGGCTAACCGGCTGCCCCCTCAATTATTGAAATCGATTGCTCCGAATCAACACGATAAACAACAACTAAGAGCAAAGTGAACTATTTCACAAGATCGCTTTCTAAACTTACTCAATTCACCAAATTTCATTACAATAAGCCAATCTACTTTCCCACAGGATTAATCCATGAATTTAAAATCACTCAAACCTGCTCTATCAGGTTTGCTCGCCACAGTTTTACTTTTAGGCAGCGCAACAAACGTACTCTCCGCGTCTAACGACATCTCTGCCGATGTTCGTAAGGAGGTAGAGCGACTACTGAATGATGAACGTTTCATGACACCTATCATTGAGCGCGGCATCAATAACTTCATCATGAAGCAGCAGGCGGCGGCAGAGGCTGAGAAGCAACAGGCCAAAGCGGCCCAAATGAAAAATTTGCGTCCTGTGTCTGCCGAGGTGGATCATATCTATGGCAATCCAGATGCCCCCGTTACGCTGGTTGAGTATTCCGATTTTGAATGCCCCTACTGTAAGCGCTTCCACTTCTCGGCTAAAGATTTTGTCGATAACAGTAAAGGTCAGGTGAACTGGGTCTATCGTCACTACCCCCTCTCGTTCCACAATCCTGGAGCACAGAAGGAGGCTGAGGCTTCTGAGTGTGCAGCCCAGCAGGGTGGCAATGACTCATTCTGGAAATATACCAATCTGATCTATTTACGCACCAAGGCAGGTGGCAAAGGTTTCCCAATCGCCAAACTGGTTCCTCTGGCTGTAGAGATCGGCCTTGACAGAGCCTCATTTGATAAGTGTCTCAACAGTGGCAGTATGGCCAAACGGGTCAGCGATGACTTTAAAAATGGAAGTGCTTCCGGTATCACCGGAACTCCTGGAAATATTCTTATCAATAACAAAACCAAAGAGGCGCTCTTCCTCAATGGTGCGGTTTCGTTACAGAAGCTACAGGCTGCTCTCAAACAGATCAGTCAGTAACAATAAACGCCCGCTAACAGCAGTTAGCGGGCCTCTCTTTTTAAACCTAATCTACAGAATTTAGACTAACGACGATTACCTCTTCTAGGGTCTATTGAATCACGCTTCCTGGTTTTGATAGGTGATGATCCCTTAAAGCGCTTATCTCGACTTGCTCTCGATTCGGTCTGTTGACCGGGCTCTATCCCTACGCACTCGAGCAGTGGTCGCATCTCCTGATCAGTAAGCTCTTCCCAGCGACCGGTACGTACCGCCTTGGGGATGGTGATCGGTCCATAACGAACTCTCATCAACCGACTCACCGTCACACCCTGTGACTCCCATAGACGGCGAACCTCACGATTTTTACCCTCCGCCAGAGTCACGTGATACCACTGGTTGGCACCTTCTCCACCGGTCTTTTTCACGCTATTGAATTTGGCTGTACCATCTTCTAACTCGACACCACTGGTCAGTCTATCGAGTGACTCCTGAGTCACCTCACCTAGAACACGTACCGCATATTCACGCTCGATCTCTGACGATGGGTGCATCAACTTGTTGGCAAGCTCTCCATCTGTGGTAAAGAGCAGAAGTCCCATGGTATTGATATCGAGACGTCCAATAACAATCCAGCGAGCGCCAGTTAACCGGGGCAGTCGATCAAATACAGTAGGACGCCCCTCAGGATCGCTCTTGGTCGTCACCTCTCCCAAAGGCTTGTTATAGATCAGTACACGACGCTTTTTGGTCGCTACGCGCAGCTTTGAGACCGGCTTACCATCGACATAGATCTTGTCATCTGGCTCAACCCGATCACCTAGAGAGGCGATCTTACCGTTGACCGATACACGCCCAGCCTCGATCCACTTCTCCAACTCTCTACGTGAACCAAAACCCGCACGAGCGAGAACCTTTTGTAGCTTCTCATTTTGTGGCTTGTCGCTCACTCTACTGCTCACTGGGGCAATTGCTCCTCATTATCACTTCTATCAGAAGGGGGAGTTTCAATCTCCTCCTCTACTTTAACTTCATCGCTTTGTTCAAGGTCAGGTTGTTGTGGCTCCTGATCATCAGTCTCATCAGTGTCGGTCGTTTCGCTAACAGCCATCACCTCTTCTGCAAGATCCTCATCGCCCTCTGCAAGAACCGCATCATCACCCTCTTCAGTCTGTTCACCAGGCATTCTCAGGTCGAGTTCCGCATTGATCTGATCAAAATCTTTAAGTTCTGACAGTGGTGGCAGTTCATCCAGACTCTTCAGATTAAAGTAGTCGAGGAATTCACGAGTCGTCGCATAAAGACCAGGACGACCGGGCACATCACGATGACCAATAACTCGGGCCCAACCACGCTCTTGCAACGTTTTCATAATATTTGAGCTAACCGCTACACCACGAATATCTTCGATCTCTGCACGGGTCACCGGCTGCCGATAGGCGATTAAAACCAGTGTCTCCAATAGTGCACGTGAATAGCGGGTTGCACGTTCCTGCCACAATCTGGAGACCCACTGAGAGACATCTCTTCTCACCTGATAGCGATAGCCACTAGCCACCTCGACCAACTCTACGCCGCGCCCTTCACACTGCTGTTGCAGATTGGCGATAACCTCTCTAAGACTGCTCTTTTCTGGCTTTTCATCATCAAAGAAGAGGCTCAGTAGTCGATCAAGACTTAAAGGTTCAGAGGCTGCAAACAGTGCCGCCTCAATAATAGGGGTCAACTTCTCAAGCGGAAGTCCTTGAGACTCCATCTCAGAAGATTCAGTTTCCGCCGATTCAATCTCTGGCGACTCTATCTGTTCTTCACTCACCTTTAACCTCCGCAGATGAGACTAACTTTACATGTATTGGCGAGAAGGGTTCAGTTTGAACCATCTCGATCATCGACTGTTTAATCAACTCAAGGATCGCCATAAATGTGACGACAACGCCGCGCTTTCCCTCTTCCACAGTAAACAGTGTAGTGAACTCGGTAAACGAGTCATGGGTGATCTTCTGTAGCACCATCGACATCCGTTCGCGCACTGAAAGGGTCTCACGTTGAATATGGTGATGGGCAAATTTTTCGGCCCGGCTCATCACATCACTCAATGCAGAAAGTAGCTCTTTTAGCTCAACTTCAGGCACTGGACGCTCCATATGCTTATCGGGGGCGTCGACCACAACAGAGAAATTGTCACGTCCCATTCGAGGGAGTTCATCTAGATCTTCAGCGGCCTCTTTGTAACGCTCATACTCCTGCAGACGACGTATCAGCTCTGCGCGAGGATCACTCTCATCAGCATCCTCTGTCACTGTACGCGGCAGTAACATGCGCGATTTAATCTCCGCCAGTAGTGCAGCCATCACCAGATACTCTCCGGCAAGCTCAAGCTGCATATTTTTCATCAGATCAACATACTTCATGTATTGCTGAGTGATCTCTAAAATCGGGATATCGAGGATATCGAGGTTCTGACGCTTAATGAGGTAGAGCAGCAGATCAAGCGGCCCCTCAAACGCCTCAAGAAAAACCTCCAGCGCCTGGGGTGGAATAAACAGATCCTTGGGTAGCTCAGTAATCGGCTCTCCCTGTATCAGACCAAAAGGCATCTCCTGTTGGGGATGAGGATTGTGCTGAGGAGTATCCTGCTCCAACCTGTTTGGGCTATTCTCCATTTAGAAGCTCAGTCCCATTGCTTGTCTCACTTCAACCATTGTCTCTTTAGCAACTACACGGGCGTTTTCAGCCCCCTCTTTCAAAATGTTCTTAACAATGGAGGGATCATCCATATACTCCTGCGCACGCTCTCGCAGAGGGGCCAGCTCTTTCTGTACCGCTTCAATGATTGGAGCCTTACAGTCAAGACAGCCGATGCCGGCACTGGTACATCCCTCTTTTACCCAGCTCTGAACCGACTCATCAGAGTAGACCTCATGCAGTTGCCACACAGGACATTTTGCCGGATCGCCGGGATCGGTCAGCCTCACACGATTGGTATCGGTCGGCATCTTACGCAGCTTCTCGTCAATCGACTCAGGCGGCTCACTCAGTGAAA
>JAPHSO010000389.1 GCA_026193675.1 Gammaproteobacteria bacterium
CTTTTCAAGAATATGCAGACGTTTCATATTGATCCGAATTGGCTGGTCAAAACCACCCCGCTGCGTCAGTCTGCTTTGCGGCGGCACGAGCTGTAACCATCCATCAACATCTAACTTTGAGAGCTGGCCGGTAAATAGCAGCCCCTTATGAGTTGAGCTCTTCAACGGCTCACTACCCAGATGAATATGAATATCGCGTAGCGCTCCCCCCTTCTTGGGAAGTTTGAGCTGGGCAGACAGCCGCTCTCCCAGTGTTAGATCGATCAGCTTTCGACTCTTTCCTTTAAAGTGATAGGCCATCTTAAGCGACAACGACTCAGCACTCTTTTTATTAACTGGATGGGGCAATCTGCTCTGAACGCCACTAAGGTTTGATTTAAGGTTGAGTACCGCACTCTTTTTTGAGTGATTAAATTCCAGCGCAGCATTCCAGTTGCTTGAACCGGTTATCTGGCGCGCCCATGGCAATGTGATTTCACTCAGGACTTTCTGTGACTCAATGAGCCCGCTAGTTGTGATAAAAGTGCTCTCCTGAACGCCCCTCTTACGCTTGAATATTGAAAATTTAAGTGGACGTTTAAACAGCTCGGCATCCAGCACCGAACGCTCCACACCACTTTGATTAAATGCGAGTAGCCCACCAATTTTATTAATCTTAAGCTGCTCATCAATATCCAGCGCCACATCCTGGAACTCTAGAGAAGCACCGACCTTAACCTTGTTACCCGACTGAACGAGTTTGCGCCCAAGAGGAATCCCCAAATGGAGCTTCAGCCGCTGATTTCCTGTGGCCTTAACGGTTTCACCGACATCACCGAGAATATCCTTAAGGGGCGAGAGCGAGATATAGCGAACACCATCCTGCGCATCAAAATGGGCCACACCATCCACCTCTAGCAGAGCTGACTTAAAGTTATCAACCTTAACGACAACCTCATCAACACGCCCACTCGACAACACCTCTCCCCGGTTAGAATGAATCACCATCTGATAACCACTAAAACGGAGGTCGGCATCGATACCCTTAATCTGAGGCCACTCTGGATGGAACTGTAGATCCACCCCCTTGGGTTCAAGCGCAATCTCCAGTCGCCCGCCCTTCGCATGGTCTGCAATACCGGCGCCTCGACCATAGACCAACAGCTTTCCATCTTTCAATGTTCCGTTATGAAAAGCACCTTTTAACCAGTTTGAGGTCCCCTCTGTCAGTAGATTTCCTGGAACGTAGTGTTTGAGTCGCTTGACCTCAGCAACATCGATATTGGCAGTAACAGCTACATGAGGTTTTTCAGTCAGCCTGGACTGGATGTTGGTGCTGAGCTGCAGGTTTAGATCATCATTAGTGATCTGCAGTTGTTCACCCCATAGCTGCCAACGCTCGCTATCCCACTCGGCAGAGAGCTTTCCGACAACACTAAGGGGTGGAAGGGTATTCTCAAATAATCTGGGAATCTGTAGCTCTAGTTTGGGACTATTGAGATCCACAGTGGCAATGTGATTACTCCATTCCGCATGACCGACCAGACCTGTGAAGGCGGGCCAACCTTTAATACCCACTAATTGGATATTATCGAGTTCACTCTTGAACAGCTCAACACCAGTTCCATAAAACAGCTCAATGGCACGCAGCTCCCCTGAAAATTTTGACTCTTTTGCGAGCAGCTCTGGTTTAACTACATTAAGTAGTGGCGGCAGTGCACTCATATTGAGCCGATCAATATTGATATGCCAGCCGTTATCCCGCTCTTGAAACTGCAGATAGTGGGGCATTTTACCGCGCAATGAGCCTCCAAAATTGAGGCGCGAGAGCTGTAGTCGCCATCCCGATTCGCCCTGTTTGAGAAGCGCCTGTGTATCAAATTGCGTGAGCGGCATCATTCGATCGTTGTACTTCAGCTTGATCCCTTTGGCCTGCAGATGTCCCTGTATCTGTGCTACATGACCGGCAACGATCTCTCCCCAGAACTCACCATCAATAATCCCTTGCTGTAGATTCCACTGTTCACCGGTTCTCTTTTTGAGGATCGTTTTCGCGTTAAGCGCTTCGGCTCTTAAATAGAGATCGCCACCCCAGCTTTGGTTATCAAAAACATTACCTTTAAGATTGAGCGCCACTTCGAGCTCTCCCCCCAACTCATCCGGCAACTCAAGCACACTGTAGAAAT
The DNA here is from genome assembly GCA_026193675.1 of Gammaproteobacteria bacterium. Lineage (GTDB taxonomy): Bacteria > Pseudomonadota > Gammaproteobacteria > Thiohalomonadales > Thiohalomonadaceae > JAOTST01. Next base: position 2,166 of record JAPHSO010000389.1, read on the forward strand.
TGTGTTCGTCTCCACTGTTTCTGAGTACGACTGAAACATCGGGAAAATCGAAATTCTGTTGCTGACGCATATCGAGCCAGCGGATATGGCTCTTGTAGAGACTGACCTTGCCCTGCTGTAGTAGCCAGGCACCAAATCCTCTGCCCCCCCGCTCCACATCGCTATCACTCTGCTGACTGTCTTGAATTCCACCTAAACCACTGACTGAAACCTTACCGTGCACATCTCGCACCAGAGAGATATCGAGGCCGTGCAGTTCAATATGATCCAGGGTCACATTCCCGCTCATCAGACTACTGAGGAGCCCAAAGTTGATCGACAAGCCGCCGAAGCGGGCAATTGGAAATTGGCGATTGAGGTCAAGTAGCTCGACCCCCGTCAATTTAAGTTGGGGAGAGAAGCCAACCATCCGAGCATCGATCGATTCGATCGAAATCGGCTGCTGAATCAACTGACTCGCCCACTGCTCGATATCGGTTCGGTACTCACCAAGCAGTGGTGTCAGCAGGCGTAACATCAATGATGTAAAGGCCGTCATGACAATGACAGCCAGTAGAAGATGGAGAATAAGGCGCCGTAAAGCGTTTAGCATATCGCTTCGGTCGCTCTAGATTAGAACAACATCGTACTGCTCTTGGGTATAGAGCGACTCCACCTGAAAACGGATCTCCCTACCCACAAACGATTCCAACTCAGCCACTGAGGTTGACTGCTCATCCAGTAGCAGATCAACCACCTCCTGTGATGCCAGCACCAGTAGCTGCTCTGTGTCATAGGCGCGGGCCTCACGGGTGATCTCACGATAGATCTCAAAACAGACCGTCTCCGCCGTCTTGATGGTGCCGCGTCCGCCACATGTTGGGCAGCACTCACACAACACATGTTCAAGACTCTCACGGGTACGCTTACGGGTCATCTGTACCAGCCCCAGAGCGGAGACCTCGCTGATATAGGCCTTGGCATTATCCTTCTCCAGCGCACGTTCTAACGCACGCAATACCTGACGCCGATGATCCTCTTCATCCATATCGATAAAGTCGATGATGATAATCCCGCCCAGATTTCTCAATCGGAGCTGACGCGCTATGGACTGTGCCGCCTCCAGGTTGGTTTTAAAGATGGTCTCTTCCAGGTTTCGGTGGCCGACAAAACCACCTGTATTCACATCGATGGTGGTCATCGCCTCGGTCTGATCAAAGATAAGGTAACCACCCGATTTTAGCTGCACCTTACGTTCCAGCGCCTTATGGATCTCATCCTCGACGCCATAGAGGTCAAACAGAGGACGCTCGCCGGTATAGTGAACAATTCGATCAGCAATTTCGGGGATCAATTTGGAGGTGAATGATTCAACCTTCACAAAGGTCTCGCGCGAATCGATACGAATTTTCTCAATATCGACACTGGCAATATCGCGCATGGTACGCATCACCACCTGCATATCTTCATGGATCAGCTCGATATCTGAAGCGGAAGCGACACGCTCCTCAATCTCTCCCCAGAGACGCCCCAGAAACTCAATATCCTTGGAGAGAATCTCTCCAGATACCCCTTCAGCAGCCGTTCGAACAATAAAACCACCCTTCAGGTTCTGACTATGATCGGCAATCACTTCGCGCAGACGCTCCCGCTCCTCATTGGAATCAATGCGTTGTGAAATACCGAGGTGGTCAGAGCCGGGAAGATAGACCAGAAAACGGGAAGGGATCGATAGCTGGGTGGTCAGACGCGCCCCTTTGGTGCCCAGCGGGTCTTTGACCACCTGCACAATGACCTGCTCGCCTTCGCGTACCAGCTGCTGAATCAATGCACCCTCAGCCCCCTCTTCAGAGTGTCCATTTACCATATCGTTGGCGTGTAGAAAGGCTGTGCGCTCTAGCCCAATATCGACAAATGCCGCCTGCATACCCGGTAGCACTCTCACCACCTTGCCTCGGTAGATATTTCCAACCAGTCCACGCTTGCTCAAACGCTCGATGTGGACCTCCTGCAGCAGTCCATTTTCAACAAAGGCGACTCGCGTCTCCTGTGGTGTAACGTTTATGAGTAGCTCTTCACTCACTATTTTGACTCTCCATCAATTTTCAAGGTGGCTATCCCCACCCTGTTAAGTAGTTGTGCGGTCTCGAAGAGGGGCAGTCCCATAACTCCGGAGTAGCTACCGGCCATATTTTCAATAAAGATCGCCCCCAGCCCCTGTATCGCATAGCCTCCAGCTTTATCTGCCGGCTCGCCGCTCTGCCAGTATGCCTCTATCTCAGACGTCTGCAAATGACGAAATGAGACATTACTCACAGAAAGGGCCGACATCGGCTCAGCATCGGGGGGGATTAGCGTCACTGCTGTCATCACCTGATGTGTGGCTCCAGACAGTTTGACCATCATCTGATGAAAATGTTCACTATCTCGCGGCTTCCCTAGAACCTCATCACCGATGATAACCGAGGTGTCCGCCCCCAGAACCGGCAGGCCTCGGCTAATAGCAATCTCGCTAGAGAGAGCCAGCCCCTTTTCAAGTGCCAGCCGCATCACATAGTCCTGTGCATGCTCTCCATGGTGTAGTGTCTCATCGATATTGGTGTGATGGGTCTCAAACTGAACACCGATCTGTTGCAACAGTTCGGCACGACGGGGGGATGCTGAAGCCAGAATAATCATCTTCAATTATCAGGCTGCGATCATGCCCGGTGATAGGGGTGATTTTGCAGGATAGTCCAGGCCCGATAGAGCTGCTCAGCAAGCACCACTCGAACCAGTGGATGGGGCAGAGTGAGTGGCGACAACGACCACTTCTCATCACTGCCTGCACTCAGTTTCGGCTCAATCCCATCCGGGCCGCCAATCAGCAGGGCGATATCCTGACCACTCTCCAGCCAGAATTTGAGTCGTTCTGAAAGCTTTTCGGTACTCCAGTTTGAACCGTTCACCTCAAGCGCCACCTGTCTCGCCCCTTTGGGGATCAGACTCGCCATCTTCACCCCCTCCTGCTCCCTGAGATTTTTGGCAGAGCTGCTTTTACCCCGTTTGGGCAGGGCAATTTCATGCAGTTTGATCGAGCACTCGGAGGGCATCCGCCGTGCATACTCTTTAAATCCCTCATCGACCCACTTGGGCATCTTGGTTCCCACTGCGATGAGATGAATCTGCATGTTTCTATCTCCTTAGAGGCCCGTTCAAATCCCTAACTGGCTGATTCTGTTTCAGACTCATCGGTAGGGGCATCATCCCCCCACAGCTTTTCCAGATTATAGAAGTCGCGTGTCTCTGGCAGCATCACATGCACCACCACATCACCCAGGTCGATCAGGGTCCAGCCACTATCCTGAGATCCCTCCATGCTGAGTGGTGTAACTCCATTGGCCTTCACCATCTCCTGCACGTTACTGGCCAGCGCCTTCACCTGCCGACTCGACTTACCCGATGCGATCACCAGAATATCTGTCACACTGGTCTTTTCGTGAACATCCAGCACCTTGATCTCAGTCCCTTTCAGGTCCTCAAGGGCCTCTACAACAACATCTTTAATCTCTTCACTATTCATCGGTATAGGTTACGCTCATCGATATAATTCAAAACTGTCTCCGGTAATAAAAATTGGGGGGACTCCCCCGCAGCGATCATCTGGCGAATCTCAGTTGCGCTGATCTCTAGCGCGGTGGTCTCCAGACTGTGGATCACACCGCATGATCTCTTTAGATCGTTCAGATCTGTGCTGTGGTGCATATCATAGAGCTTTTGTAGCTCTAAATCCCGAGGCTTCGCCCCTTTTTCAAACATCAATTCACTACCGGGCCGCAATACCACCACAATATGAGCCAACGCCAGTAGCTGCTGCCAACGGTGCCAGCCGGTTAATCCAAGGAAGGCATCACTCCCGATAATCAGCAGCAGTGAGGCCTCACTACCCAGCTCCTGGCGTAACGACTCAAGGGTATCGACCATATAGGACTCCCCTTCACGCCGATACTCACGATCATCGAGGATAAAGCGCGGTTCACCCTCGATTGCAAGCGCCACCATCTCCAGCCGCTGCCGGTCGGTGGCATCAGGCTCACCACGATGCGGTGGTCGGGCAGAGGGGATGAAACGCACCTCATCCAGCCCGAGCCGATTGGCAACCTCAAGCGCCATACGCAGATGGCCATTGTGAATGGGATCAAAGGTTCCACCTACAACTCCCAGTAGCTGTTGTTCCCTCATAGAGTCGCTTCGAGTCGACGCTGCCAGATAAAACCGGCGCCATAGATGAGCGCGATAGTCAGCAATAAGATAAGCCACCAACCGCCAGAGCTTTCTCTCTCTACACCGCCGGCCACAACAGATGTCGAGACTGGATCTGTTTGTGGCGGATGCTTCTCAGGCTGCACCTGACTGTTTGTAGAAACGGCGTTCTGCGACGCAACCTCTTCACTCTCTAACACCCGGTCGACCACACTACCCATCTGCTGTTCCAGTGCATCAATTCTCTCAAACAGCTCACCACTCTCCTTCTGCATCATCTCATTGGATGTAAACAGTCTCTGCAGACGGGCGCGCAACAGCAACTCCTCATTGCTCTCCCGCTTCTCCTGACGCTCGTTTTGCAACACATAGAAGTGAACCTTCACTGCACGAAACGCCTCGGCCAGATCGATCTGATCAAGCTCCTGTTCAGTGGGCACCAACAGTTTTGCCCCCATCTTCAAGTTATTCATATTGCTGCCAAAAAAGGCATCAGGATTTTTCAGGTAGAGCGCATACATCCAGCGATGGTAGTGCCAGGGCCCTTCCCCCTTCAGCTTAATGGCAATCTCTGCGAGAGTATCATCGGGTACCACAGGGCCATAGCTCAGCTGTTCGCTGTTCTCCTCCCCACTTTGCTCAGCGGCAAAACTCCATAGCGGAGAGATGCCGATAAGCAGCACGATAGCGCCGAGGAGGATATTACGGACGGGTATGGCCATCCCCAATCACAATGTACTTCTGTGAGGTGAGCCCCTCCAGGCCAACAGGACCACGGGCATGAATCTTGTCGGTACTAATACCGATCTCAGCCCCCAGGCCATACTCAAAACCATCGGCAAAACCGGTAGAGGCGTTAACCATCACCGAGCTTGAGTCGACCTCGGCAAGGAAACGTCGTGCCTGCGTGATGTTCTCCGTCACAATCGCCTCGGTATGACCCGAGCTGTGTTTGGCGATATGGTCGATTGCACCATCAATATCATCGACAACGCGAATCGAGAGGATAGGTGCCAGATACTCGGTATCCCAATCCTCTTCTGTCGCAGCGTTGATTCCGCTAAGAATTTTCTGGCTCTCTGCGCAGCCGCGCAGCTCAACCCCTTCAGCACGGTACTTTTCGGCCAGCTTGGGCAGAATCTCGGCAGCCACATCCTTCGATACCAGCAGGGTCTCCATCGCATTACAGACACCATAGCGACGACACTTGGCGTTAAAGGCGATATCGATCGCCTTCTTTTCATCGGCCGCACCATCAATATAGACATGACAGATGCCATGCAGATGTTTGATGACAGGCACCTTTGCCTCAGCGGTAATTCGCTCGATAAGCCCCTTACCACCACGGGGTACGATGACATCAACAAATTCGGTCATGGTGATCAGCTCACCCACCGCAGCACGGTCGGTGGTCTCGATCACCTGAACCGCCGACTTGGGCAGTCCCGCCTTTTCGAGCCCCTTCTGAATATAACCTGCGATCGCCATATTTGAGTTGGCAGCCTCAGAACCACCGCGCAGAATCGTGGCATTGCCAGACTTCAGACAGAGTGCAGCAGCATCCGCCGTCACATTGGGACGTGACTCATAGATGATACCGATCACACCAAGAGGTACACGCATCTTGCCGATCTGGATTCCTGATGGGCGATAGTTCATATCGCTAATCTCACCCACCGGATCAGGCAGCGCGGCGATCTGACGCAGACCATCGGCCATCCCCTTAATCCGTTCAGCATTGAGGGCCAGCCGATCCAGTAGTGCATCATCCAGCCCACGCTCACGACCGGCGCTCAGATCCTTCTCATTGGCTGTGATTAGTACCGCCTCATTCGCCTCAAGCTCATCGGCAATTGCATTCAATGCGCTGTTCTTGGCATTGGTGTCGGCACGCGCCATTGCACGAGCGGCGCTCTTCGCCTCAGCCCCTAGATTCTGCATGTAATCTTTTACGTTCATAACTCAAATCTCAAAATTTATATCGGTTCGAACTGGCTCTTCGATTAAACCACACGAGTTCCGGAAATAATTAGTGCCAATTGTAACAACTCATCCCAGCGATTTCCCGGCTCACTCGATTTGATCATTCGATCCACTCGGCCCATCCGCATCTGTAGCTGGCGCCAGCGCTTGATCGGGTGCCGCTGCAATCCAGCCTGCACCAGAGGTTTGCGCTTTTGCCAGACCCGCTGTTGATTCATCGCCTGATCGGGGCGTTCACCCTGAGCAATCGCCTCGGAGATGGTGGAGATCATACGAATCTCCCGATCCAGCGCCCATGCCACCTGCACCGGTTCAACCCCCTCTCCTTCAAGGCCGTTCATAATACGGCAGACCCGTGCACGGTCACCTTCCAGTGCGGCATCGACCAGGGTAAAGATGTTGTAGCGCGCACTCTCACCACTCGCTTTATCGACCTCATCAAAACCGATCTGTGACTGTTCAGGATAGAGCAGCTTTAACTTCTCCAGCTCCTGCGCCGCAGCGAGTAGATTTCCCTCCACCCGTTCACTCAACAGTTGTGCCGCATCACCACTCAGTTCAAGGGCATGTAGACGGGCACGCTGCATAATCCACTGTGGCAGTTGGCCGATATCCACCGGCCAGATCTGTATGGTCACACCCGCCTTGTCGATCGCCTGATACCACTTTGATTTGGTCTGTGCCGCGTCGAGCTTGCCACAGGTGATCAATAGCAGGGTGTCATCGGGGGGAGAATCACTGTAGCTGGTCAGAGCTGCCGAACCATCACGTCCCGGTTTACCCGAAGGGATACGCAGATCGATCAATTTAAGCTCAGCAAACAGAGACAGATTATTTGAGGTGGCCCCCAATTCGTACCAGTCAAACCCGGCCTCCACCTCAAGCACCTGACGGTCACTATAGCCCTGTGCCCTGGCGCTCTTGCGGATTGCGTCACTCACCTCCATCAACTGCAGAGGCTCATCACCGCTCAGGAGGTAGATCGACTTCAGACCTCCGGCAAGGTGCTGCTCTATCTGATCGGCCCGTAGTTTCAATTTTTTGAACCGGCCGCGCGGATCTGTCGGATCAACTGCTGAATCAGATCCCGCTGTAGCTCACTACGCAATAATTGATCCTGCTGCTCCAATCCATAGGGATTGTTGCTATCAAAACTAAATTCACGGGATGCTCTAATCTGACGCGAATCGATAAGCCTCTCCTCATCACCACGGTTGAGACTGAAGGAGACAATATAACTGGTGCGGTAGAGCGTCTGCCCACCGCTGTCAGAGAGCTCTTCTCGTAGCGGCTCCACCTTATGGATGGTCACTTTAGCCTGCTCAACCACCTCACCAGCAGCCACCAGAGTGGCTCCTGCATCTTTCAGCCCCTGAGCCAGCACTTTATAGAAACTACTGCCGCTATCGATACCCACCACAGAGAGTTGGCGGATCGGTTCAGGCAGCGGTTCGGCACTGCCGCGCAGCTTAAAACCACAACCACTGACACCGATAATCAGTGTCAGAACTAGAATGGTGAAAAGCTGTTTAAGCGACATATTATCCCTTTGAAGTTGTGACTAATTGGCCACGATATTAACCAGGCGCCCTGGCACGACGATAATCTTGCGGACAGTTTTGCCTTCGGTAAATTTCTGCACATTGGCATCATCCTGCGCCGCCTGCTCGATACTCTCTTTATCTGCATTGGTCGCCACATTAATCTTACCGCGCACCTTGCCGTTAACCTGCACCACCAGTTCGATTGAATCCTTCACCAGTGCCGCTTCGTCAACAACCGGCCACACAGCCTTAAGGATGTCATCACCATAACCGAGCTCCATCCAGAGCTTATGGCTCACATGAGGAGCAATAGGTGACAGCAGGCTCAACAGAATACCAAAACCTTCATGGCGAACTGTTGCAGCATCACTACCCTCCAGCTTTGCCAGACTGTTCATGATCTTCATGCAGGCGGCAACCACGGTATTGAACTGATATTTGTCGAAATCGATCAAGGCCTGATGTAGCGCCTCATGAATCTCACGACGCAGCGTTTTTGAGAGTTCAGTAATTTTATCCCAGTCACCCGCTTTACCATTACGACCAATCTGATCGGCGTAGCTGTTGGCAAACACCCATAGCTTTTTGATAAAGCGGTGGGCACCCTCAACTCCGGAGTCATTCCACTCCAACGACTGCTCAGGTGGCGCTGCAAACATAGTAAACAGGCGCACGGTGTCGGCACCATATTTTTCAATCAGCTCCTGCGGATCGACGGTGTTGCCTTTCGACTTCGACATCTTGGTGCCATCCTTGAGCACCATCCCCTGGGTGAGCAGCTTTTTGAACGGCTCATCGGAGTTGAGCAGCCCCTCGTCCCTCATCAACTTGTGATAGAAACGGGCATAGAGCAGATGTAGGATCGCATGTTCAATCCCACCGATATATTGATCGACCGGCAGCCAGTAGTCAGCATTGTTGTCGAGCATCGCATCGGGATTGGCACGACTGGCGTAACGGGCGTAGTACCAGGACGACTCCATAAAGGTGTCAAAGGTGTCCGTTTCGCGCTCCGCCTTGCCACCGCACTTGGGGCAGGTGGTCTCGTAAAACTCAGGCATCTTCTTAATGGGCGAGCCGATGCCATCAAAGTCGACATCCTCAGGCAGTACAACCGGCAGTTGATCCTCGGGAACAGGAACGGTACCGCAGTCAGGGCAGTTGATAATCGGAATTGGGCAGCCCCAGTAACGCTGACGTGAGACACCCCAGTCACGTAGACGATAGTTGACCCGCTTGCAGCCTTTGTTCTCATCGGCAAGCTTTTGAGCGATCGCATTGAAGGCATCCTGCGAAGTGAGCCCACTGAAGTCACCAGAATTGATCAACTGACCCTTTTCGGTAAACGCCTCTGTTGCGAGGTCAGCCACCGCATCACTACCTTCGGCAGGTGTAATCACCTGCTTAATAGGAATACCGTACTTTTGTGCAAACTCCCAGTCACGTTGATCGTGGGCAGGAACGGCCATCACCGCACCCTCGCCGTATCCCATCAGGACAAAGTTGGCGACAAAGATGGGCACAGCCTCTCCGGTGAGCGGGTGGATCGCCTTAATACCGGTATCCATCCCCTTTTTCTCCATCGTCTCCATCGCCGCCTCGGCGGTCTCCTGATGCTTGCACTCATCGATGAAGGCGAGCAGTTCAGGATTTCCGACGGCACCACTCAATGCCAGTGGGTGCTCAGCAGCAACCGCCACATAGGTGACCCCCATCAGGGTATCGGGGCGGGTGGTGAAGACC
>JAPHSO010000016.1 GCA_026193675.1 Gammaproteobacteria bacterium
AGTTTTTTATCAAACAGGGCGTTCTGCTCCTCCTCTGCAGCAAGTGCCTCTGCCTTGCGTCTGAGGAAGTTCTCATAATCTCCTGGCCATGAGGTGAGAATGCCGCGATCAAGTTCAATGATGCGGGTTGCTAAACGCTTCAGAAATGTTCTGTCATGGGTGATGAAGATGAGGCTTCCACCCCAGCCGAGAAGAAACTCCTCAAGCCAACCAATCGATTCAATATCCAGATGGTTGGTCGGCTCATCAAGCAGCAACAGATCGGGCTGTTGCACCAGCGCTCGGCCAAGCAGAACTCGGCGTTTCATCCCTCCGGAGAGCGATGAAAAGAGCTTATCTTCAGGTAAAGATAGTCGGGAGATGATCTCATCGATCTGCTGACTTAGCTGCCAGCCATTCTCCGCCTCAAGTCCATGTTGAACATCTTCTAACTCTGAAAGAAGCTTGTCACTAGAATCCGTTGCCAATTGATGGCTCAACTCATGATAACGGGAAATTAGTGCTGCAAGCTTGCCCACCCCCTGAGAGATCACATCATAAACGCTACCTTCCAGATCTGCAGGAACCTCCTGCTCCAGTCGCGCGATGCGCACCCCATGATGCAGCGTCCTGTCGCCAGAGTCGGCATCAACAGTGCCTATAATAAGCTTGAGCAGGGTCGATTTACCGGTGCCATTGCGCCCAACCAGAGCGATACGTTCGTTGGGATTGACCTGAAACTGAACCCTGTCAAAAAGCGCAGTGGTGCCATAATGGAGGGTGATATCTTTAAGCGTTAATAGGGCCATGTGCTAGAAGGTGGTGGCTGCCCTAGATATTGAGCAGATCAAGTCCGCTAATGATTAGATAGGCAGGAATCGCAATAAGGGCGATAAGTAGAACGTAAAAATAGAGGGGGCAGAACTGCGTCTTGAAGTGTTGGCAGGCATTACTTAAACGACACGCTTGGCATCTCTTGGCCATGAAAGATGTTACTCCATCTTTTTTGCAGATTTGTTTCCTGATGGAAACAAAAAGGGCTGGGAGCAATATGCTTCCAGCCCCATTGCGAATATGGTGGGCCGTGGGCGATTCGAACGCCCGACCAATTGATTAAAAGTCAACTGCTCTACCGGCTGAGCTAACGGCCCGGAAAGAGGCGCATATCCTACCTGACCAAAAAAAAATGGCAAGTAGAAAATGCGCTCTTAGACGATTTATTTGATGTTTATACCGCGTCTAACTGGCGCAGACTATTTGGCAACAGCTTCATATCGGCTAGAGAGGCGACTAGCGCCTTCACAAAAGTGGCCTCTTCTTCGTAAACCATCTTGTAATAGTTGACCTTCATAGTCAGTGCGCTTCCAAAGACGATACCCACAAAGGCGATAAATGAGCCTACTGCAAGCGTCGATATACCGCTAATACCCTGACCGATAGTACAGCCAAGTGCCAACACACCACCCAGCCCCATTAAGACAGAGCCGATCAGGTGATTTACAAAATCGCCAACAGAATTAAACCACTCGATACGGAAACTTTTACTGATTAGAGCCCATAGCAGAGAGCCTGCGATAATGCCAAACAGGGCAACGATGCCGAAGGTGAGTAGCGAACGATCAAAACCAGATGCAGAATAACCTGCTGTCTGTCCCATCGGATTGATAAAGGTGAACGACTGCGCGCTCAAAGGACCACCTGAACTTGGTTTCCCCTCTTCAGACTCAGCAACCATATCCCAGTTCTGGTAGTAGCTACTCAAGCTCATCGGATCTTCGTCAGGCACATTAACCATGATTGTGCCGCTGAGATACCAGCCACCCAGCACCGCAAGCCCCACAACAACACCGCCAAGGATGTTATCAAAGCTGCCGCGGAACTCTGCAGATTTAAAGATGTAGAGCATCATCAAAACAGCAATAGCAATACCGGCATACATCCGCACAGTTGCACCATTCTCACTACTAATTAGCGAACCGAGATCCTGTTGGCTATTCAGGTCGATAGCAAGAGGACGAATCCAGTCATAGAAGAGAATTGAGAAGAGGGTTTGATCGCTGTTAGGGAAAGGATTGGTCATAAAGTAGGCGATAACACCGATCACAATCAGAACCAGAATCGATTTAAGATTACCGGCACCGATACGAATCAGCGTTTTGTTTCCGCAACCACTGGCAAGGGTCATACCGATGCCGAAGATGATGCCGCCCAGTAGATTTTCAGCCCAAATTAGCTGTGAACCACGATAGGGAGGGAATGTTCCATTGAGGTCAATCGCACCGAGCCCTTCAAGGATTGAGACCCCAAGCATGGCAACCGCCATCGCCAGGAACCAGGCACGCATACGGGACATATCACCAATATTCACCAAATCGGAGACTGCACCCATAGTACAGAAATTGGTTTTGTTAACGACTGCGCCCATGACCATGGCAATCGCAAATGTTCCCCACAACAGGGCAGACTCTGCCCCCATAAAAGTTTCAAATTGCATCAGACAACCTCAATATCAAAGTAAATTACAGTAGCTACTGCTATTTCCTTCCTTCTGATTCTTATTATTTAATCGCCGCGTAGGATACCACAATCTGTTTCACACAAAAACGCTCAACTATAGCGAGTTGGATCTATCACATCTGCCGCTTTAAACCCTTCGCGCCTGAGTGAACATGAGTCGCACTGACCACATGCTCGACCATCGTCATCCGGGTTGTAACAGGAGACCGTCAGCCCATAATCGACACCTAATTCGCTGCCCTTGCGAATAATCTCAGCCTTAGTGAGAGAGATAAGCGGTGTGTTAATCTTGAAGCCATCGCCCTCAACCCCCTCCTTGGTCGCCAAGTTGGCCATCGCCTGATAGGACTCGATAAACTCAGGCCGACAATCGGGATAGCCCGAGTAATCCACCGCATTTACGCCAATGAAGATATCCCGTGCACCCAGCACCTCTGCCCAGGCCAGAGCAAGAGAGAGAAATACAGTGTTGCGCGCAGGTACATAGGTGACCGGTATATCTTCTCCACTGCCATCGGTTACCGCATCAGGAACATCTATCCCATCATCTGTCAGGGCTGAACCACCAAACTGACGCAGATTGAGATCAAATAGACGGTGCTCTTTGGCACCCAGCGCATCGGCAACACGGTTTGATGCCTGCAGCTCACTGCGATGCCGTTGGCCATAATCGAAACTGAGCGCATAGCACTCATAACCATCCGCTTTAGCCATCGCCAAAACAGTGGCTGAATCGAGGCCTCCAGAGAGAAGAACCACGGCTCGCTTAATGCTATTTCTCATTTTCCCTTCTCATCCCCCCAAAGGATCTTATGTAGTTGCAGCTGAAAACGGACATTGAGGCGATCATCGATAATCCACTGAGCCAGCTTTTGCGGCTCTAACTGACCAAATGCAGGAGAGAAGAGCACGGTCGCTTTAGTTGCAGCACCGTACTCAGCAATAGTCTGCTTGCTCCAGTCGTAGTCGCTCTGGTCGGCAATCACCAGCTTTAGCTGGTCGCCAGCCTTCAGATGCTCAATATTGCCATAGAGATTTTTATCAACCTCTCCTGAAGATGGGGTTTTGAGATCCATGACGATAGAGACACGCGGGTCGACCTGCGTAATATCGAGAGCGCCGCTGGTCTCAAGCGAGACCTGGTAATCCAGATCACAGAGAGACTTCATTAGTGGATGAACAGACTTTTGGCTTAGTGGCTCACCACCGGTGACACAGACGTGCGACACACCAAGCTCAGAGACCTTCTCAATAATCTCCTTGAGAGTGAGCGTCTCTCCACCGGTGAAGGCGTACTCGGTATCGCAATAGTTACAGCGTAGAGGGCACCCTGTCAGACGGACAAAAACGGTCGGCCAGCCGACTGCATCGGCCTCACCCTGTAGTGATAGAAATATCTCGGTAATGCGTAACCGATCTTCCCCGTTTACCATTTGGGCGAACTACTTTTTCAGACGACTATTTAGCTTGTCGAGTAGCGGTTTTCCCTGCTTCGCTTCTGGAGAGTCTGGATATTGCGTCATCAGCTGGTCAAGGATGGTCTTCGCACCAATGACCGCTTTCAACTCCCAACGACTATATCCCATCTTAAGCATCGCCTCGGCCACCTTGGGGCTTTGCGGATAGTGGTCGATCAGAAGCTGATAATCGACAATCGCCTGTTTGAAGTCGCGACGCGCGTAACTCGCCTCTCCCAGCCAGTACTGAGCAATATGGGCATAACGCCCCTTCGGATATTTCTTAATGAAGCTTTTAAATGCTGCAGAGGCGGGCTCATATTGTAGCTGGCGTAACAGATTGAACGCCTTCTGATAGGCCTCTCGCTCTTCTGCCAGTGCTGCAGACTCCCCATCTCCTGAGTTTGCCGTGCCCCCATCTGTAGCCTGCTGCTGTTGAACCAAAGGTTGGCTGCCGCTCACCAGTGCAGTGGAACTACCTGCCATACCCGGCTCAGTGCCTGAAACGGTCAGTGCCACACCACCCTCTCGCTCCTTCTGCGAGAGTCTGCGATCCAGGTCGAGATAGAGGTCGCGTTGGCGCTGCTTGAGTGACTCGATCATATGAGTCTGCTCCTCTGAGAGGGCGCGCATCTCCTGTAGCTCAGCCTGCAGAGCGTCGATACGATCGAGCAACTCAAGCATGGTTTGATTGTTCGATTGACGCTCAAGCTTCAGCAGTCTCACTTCAATCGATTGATCGCCATCAGCGGCAACCAGTATTGGAGCTGTTGTGATCAGCCCCAGAAGGAGCCCCACTTTGAGCAGATTTGTTTGTCTCACAGACCGTTACCTCTTAATAGCCTGAGTAGAGAAGCTCTACGCGACGATTAAAGCGCCATGCGCTCTCATCGTGTCCAAGTGCAGTTGGACGCTCTTCACCAAAACTGACCACCTGCTGCTGTGATTTGGGGGCACCCAGTAGTGACAGGAGACGCTCAACACCCTTGGCGCGACGCTCTCCCAGGGCAAGATTGTACTCCCTCGATCCACGCTCATCGGCATGCCCCTCGATTGTTACCGTCAACTCAGGATGGCTGGTCAGAAACTCAGCGTGCTCGGTCAAAGCCTCTCTATCGGCAGTGTCAATCGTGCTGCTATCGTAACCAAAATAGAAGACACGCTGTGACAGAAGGGTTGACGAATCGTTCAGGATTTCAGCAATCGGACGTCCCGCCCAACGGCTATCAATTGCAATCCCCGTAGATGAGGCGCCCTGACCAGAACCCTCACCACCGGTTGCTGAACCAGCCGCAGATCCCTGCTCACCATTGGCTGCAGCAATTTCGGCATCACTGGCACAACCTGAGAGGTTACCTAAAACAACAATGAGGCTCATCGCAAATGAGGCCCTGACAAAAAGATGAATTTTATTAAACATTACTACTCCTTATGAGGATAAGTTTTCAGACAATACCGAGAGATACTTTTGTTATTTTATTGTAAATAGGGAGACCAGGCCGGTTCACGCACATCCCCCTCATTTAACTGCAATCGCTGATGAGCTCGCCCATCCGCAGAAACAGCCGATAACACGCCACGTCCACCCACATCTGTCGCGTAGATAATCATACTACCATTTGCAGCAAAACTGGGAGACTCATCCAGAGTGGTATCAGTCAAAACCTGTAGATTCCCACTGGCAATCTCCATCACCGCAATTCGATAACCGCCGCCATCAAGATGGATCATCGCAATCTTTTTTCCATCTGGAGAAAATGTGGCTCGTGCGTTGTAGCCCCCCTCAAAGGTGAGTCGTTTAGCTCGACCTTTGGGCTGCCCCCGCTCGAGAGAGATTCGATACAGCTGAGGCTTGCCACTACGATCCGAGGTGAAGACCAGACTCTTACCATCAGGGCTCCAGGCAGCCTCTGTATCAATCGCATGGCTGCGTGTAACCCGAACCAGTTTCTTCGTGGCCAGATTTAAAATATAGATTTCAGCATTGCCATCTTTGGATAGGGTTAATGCCAACTGTTTACCATCTGGCGACCATGAAGGAGCACTGTTAAGCCCCTTATAGTCGGCGACCATCTCGCGATGACCATCGGCCAACTGCTGCACAAAGATCTGTGAATGGCCTCCTTCAAAGGAGACATAGGCGAGCCGCTTACCATCATGTGACCAGGATGGTGACATCAGTGACTCTTTTGATGAGAGGATGATCTGCTCATTAAAACCATCAGAATCTGCAACGGCCAGACGATAGCTGCGCTGCTGTTCAGAACTGTCGACCATCACATAGGTGATTCGGGTGGTGAATGCCCCTCTGTTCCCTGTGAGTTGCTCATAGATAATGTCGCTAATCTGATGCGCAGTCTGTCTTAGCTTATTTAAACTGGTCGGTATGCTATAGCCACTGAGCTGCTTGGCACGATGGATATCAAATAGCTGAAACTGGAGAATATATTGATCGCCACCCTGAGGCTGAAGACGACCCACAACGATGTTGTCGATACCGGTCTGACGCCAGAGGGCAAAGTCGATCATCTTTCCGGTCGATGGTGTCGCAATCATCTGATCGGCAGTGAGCGGGGTAAACTGTCCACTACGGGCCAGATCATTTTGAACGATCCCACCAATCTGCTCAGGGGCCAAACCTTCACCCTCCCAGCCAAATGGGACTATGGCGATCGGAATCCCACCTTCAACACCACCCGTAATCTCAATATTGAGACGAGCCTGGAGTGCTGAAGGGAGTAACAGCGGGGTAACAGTCAGGAGGAGTACAAATAGCTTCTGAAATTTCATCATCATGGTTTAAATGTAAATTCTATCTCGCGATCAAATAGTTCTTTTGTCGTCGGTGTCGGCAGAGGAGAGGCCTTGAAGACCGCCGTTTCAACTGAGTTCCTGAAAGCGACACTGCCACTACAGGCGGTAACTTTAACATCAATCACCTCACCACCGGGAATCTGGTGTACAAGAACCTTACAGCTATTGCCCTCACTGGTGCCAGAGGGCTTCACCCAGTTACGCACCACCTTCTCTCGGATCAGGGCCACGTAACGATTCTTCTCAACGGCCAGTTGGCGCTGCTGAGCTCGGTTCGTCTCCTGTTGCAGACGCTGCTGCTCTTCGGCCAGCTTTTTCTCAAAGGCGGCCTTCTGTTCAGCAATCCGTGCCTCTTCAATCTTTTTCAGCTGTTCCTCTTCTGCACGTTTTTTCTCGTCCAGCCGCTTCTGTTCAGCCAGCCTCTTCGCTTCGGCCTGCTTCTGCTCCTCAGCTTTACGTTTGTTCGCAAGATCCGCCAACTGCTGCTGCTCCTTCCGCTTCTGCTCTTTAAGCTTCTGCTGCTCTTGCTTCAGCCTGGCAATCCGCTGCTGCTCTTTAGCCTCAGCAGCCTTACGTCTTTTTTCAGCCTGCTGACTAGCCTTTTGCTGTTCTAACTTCTCTTTGCGCGCCCTCTCTTTAAGCGCTGCGATCTTGCGCTCCTCCTGCTTGCGTAGCTTTTTGGCATTTGCCGCCTCCCGCTCCAGCCGTTTTTTACGCTCACTCTCTTTTCTCTTCGCCGCATTTTCGATATTGGTGCGCCGCTCAATCTCCTTAAGGATCTGCTGCTCATTGATCGCCACCGCCTGCACCACCTCCTTTTCAGGCTGTACCGCAAGCCGGCTCTGGGTCGGTTTGCTTGAGAGGCTCACGCCGAGAAGAAGCGCCAACACCAGGTGAACAATAACTGAACCTAACAGTGCCAATTTCCAGCGGCGACTCAATCCGCCCATTATTTAACCTCTTCGGCAGGTTGCGTCAGCAGACCGACACTCGGAACACCCGCCTGCTGAATCAGCGCCATCGCCTCAACAACCCGACCATAGGGGACCTGAGCATCACCTCGAACATAGACCGGCTGCTTAGGATGAAGACGCACCATCGCAGCCACTCTTAACGAAAGAGTCTCAGCATTGAGGGGCTCATCGGCTTCACCGCCGATATTGAGAAAGAATTTACCCTCCTGGTTCACCGTCACCACCAGTGGCTCATCACTGCTCTGCTCAACGGGGTTGGATTCAGCCTGAGGTAGTTCAACCCTTACCCCTTGAGTCAGCATCGGGGCGGTCACCATGAAGATCACCAAAAGCACCAGCATGACATCAATGTAGGGAACCACATTGATCTCACCCATCACTTTTCTACGGTGCCGGCTACTCATCGCTCAATAAACCTCACGACTTAACGTGAACCTGACGCTGTAGCAGTGTGGCAAACTCCTCTTTAAAGTTTTCCAGACGATTTTCCAGACGCTCCAGATCATTGGAGTATCTGTTGTAGGCGATGACCGCAGGGATCGCAGCAAACAGACCCATCGCCGTTGCGACCAACGCCTCAGCTATTCCTGGAGCAACCATAGATAAGGTGGCATGTTGCGCACTACCGAGGGCACGGAAACTGTTCATAATGCCCCACACCGTTCCGAATAGACCGATATAAGGGCTGGTTGAACCGACTGTTGCCAGGAATGAGAGGTTTGACTCAAGGCGATCAAACTCTCGTCCCATCACCACACGCATTGAGCGCAGTGCACCCTCAACAATATCCATCGGCTCAACTCCACCCTGATTTTTTAGCCGCGCATACTCACCAAAACCTGCCTCAAACATTGCTGCAGAGCCAGAAAGTTCCTCTCTTTCGGGAGTCACCTGTTTATACAGGTCGACCAGATCAATTCCCGACCAGAAACGATTCTCAAAGGTGACGGTATTCTCTTTTGCAACCTTCAGACTACGCCACTTCTCAATGATGATGGTCCAGGAGACGATGGAGGCGATCAGCAGTAGAAACATCACCATCTGAACCAGCAGGCTCGCCTCGACAAATAGTGACCAGATCGATAATTCTTCGTTCATACACCCTTTCTCTTAAACTTATTCAGTTTTTAATTCTTCTAACTTTTTGGTAATTTCTGTCGGCAGCCTCTTTGGCTTCAATGTATCTGAGTCGAGTGAAGCGATACGTATTTGCCCTTCACATAGCAGCTCATCACCTCGAAAAACCTTCTGCTTGAAATCGATACTCAACTTACCCGATCTCTCTACCACTGCCGTCACGGTCAGTGCATCGTTAAAGCGAGCCGGTTTACGGTAGTCGACGGCAACAGAACGGACGGCAAAGATCAGCTTCTCATTTTCGATCAGCCGGTCCTGCTCATAGCCCAAATCACGCAACCACTCAGAGCGGCAGCGCTCCATAAATTTGAGGTAATTTGCGTAGTAGACCACCCCTCCGCTATCCGTATCCTCATAGTAGACACGCAGTGGCCAGGAAAATTCCCCTAACATTTAAACCGGTAACTCCTGCTGCTCTTTTCCCTGATCGGGTAGTTTTGGGGGCACCATTCCAAAATGGAGATAGGCGGTATTGGTGGCAACGCGGCCACGTGGTGTACGCATCATAAATCCCTGCTGGATCAGATAGGGCTCTAAGACATCTTCGATGGTGCCCCGCTCCTCGCCAATTGCAGCAGCAAGGTTATCGACCCCCACCGGGCCGCCATCAAACTTCTGAATAATTGCCAGCAGTAGCTGACGGTCGAGCATATCGAAACCGTTGCTATCGACATCAAGCATGTCGAGCGCCCTGTTGGCGATGTCGGCAGTGACGATGCCATCACCTTTCACCTCGGCATAATCGCGCACTCGTCTTAACAGGCGGTTGGCAATACGCGGGGTTCCACGGGAACGGATCGAGATCTCTCTGGCACCCTCATCCTCGGTATGGACGCCGAGAATGCCTGCCGATCTGGCCACAATAGTGGCCAGATCGCTGCTGTTGTAGAACTCCAGCCGTTGCACAATGCCAAAGCGATCTCGTAGTGGAGAGGTGAGCATTCCCGCTCGAGTGGTCGCCCCCACCAGAGTAAACGGAGGCAGATCAAGTTTAATTGAACGTGCTGCAGGACCTTCCCCGATCATGATGTCGATCTGGTAGTCCTCCATTGCAGGGTAGAGCACCTCCTCAATCACCGGACTCATACGATGGATCTCATCGATGAATAGAACATCATGGGGTTCCAGGTTGGTCAGGAGTGCGGCAAGGTCTCCCGGACGCTCCAAAACCGGACCTGAAGTCTGACGCATATTGACGCCGAGCTCATTGGCCACAATGTGGGCAAGAGTGGTCTTACCAAGACCGGGGGGACCAAATAGAAGCAGATGATCGAGCGCTTCAGCACGTTGGCGTGCAGCATCGATAAAAATGGAGAGTTGATCTCGCACCTTTTGCTGTCCGACATACTCATCGAGTTTTTTAGGACGAATGGCACGATCTTGAACCTCCTCCTCAGTCATGGTTGTGTTGGTGATTAGGCGATCAGACTCAATCATTTGCAATCCAATGGGGAGAGATTCAGATAAAAATGAACTTCCAGTGTTGTTTGCGGAAGACCTTCCCTGGTCAACCTTATGACTGACTTACTGTCCAGTAACGTTCTCGGCCATAAGACCTTTTTCACCTTTAACAACGTTAAAAGATACGCTCTGGCCATCTTTCAGTGAACGGCGTCCTTCGCCATTGATAGCGCGGAAATGGACGAATACATCAGGACCATTCTCTTGCTCAATAAAACCAAAACCCTTTTCGTCGTTAAACCATTTAACAACACCAGTGACTAATTCGTCAGACATATAAACCTCAATAATACTTATACTTCAACCACATCAATGTGGTCTTTTTTAAAACATATTAAAGGCAAAAAATAATCCGCCTCAAATACATGCTTGTCTCTACCTAAAATGTACAGACCCGGCCATTGTCCTATAAAAACCGCATCAAGTCACAGATATTTTCAAGGCCGCTTTTATCACCATTTCGCTGGCCAGACCGTCGGTTTCAACCTGTCCCACCAGTCGACTCGCCTCTTGTGGTTTGTAGCCCAGCGCAATCAGTGCGCTCACCGCATCCTGCACCGCACTTGAGCGGGTAACCACCGACTCTGAGCCCTGCTGTAGCGTGGCTACCGGCTGCCAATCGTTAAGGCGATCACTCATCTCAACAATCAGGCGCTCAGCAGTCTTTTTACCGATTCCGGGAAGACGCACCAGGGCTGCCGTATCGTTATCCTGTACCGCCCGAGCAAACTCATCCGCCGCGATACCTGAGAGAATAGTCAGCGCCAGCTTGGCCCCCACACCATTGACCTTTATCAGGGTACGAAACAGCTTTCGCTCACGCTCTGTGGCAAAACCGAACAGCAATTGCGCATCCTCACGCACCACCATATGGATCAACAGGGTCAACTCCTGCCCCGTCTCCGGCAACTGATAGAAGGTGCTCATCGGCGCCTCTACCTCATAACCGACACCGGCCACATCAATCAGTAGTTGGGGTGGCAGCTTTTCAGCAAGCACTCCGCGTAACCTTCCAATCATCGATAACGTCCTCTTCTACGTCCTTTGAGATCAATTGCACCAGCGGCAGAACCAATTTGGCTCATCATCTCGCCCGTATTGGCGTGACAGATGGCAACCGCCAGTGCATCAGCGGCATCCTCCTGCGGTGTTCCCGGCAGGCTGAGTAGCGCCTTAACCATATGCTGAACCTGCTCTTTATTGGCATTGCCCTTACCCACGGTCGCCCTTTTTATCTCTGCAGGTGTGTACTCACTCACCTGAAGACCGTTGGTAACGGCTGCACAGATGGCTGCACCGCGCGCCTGCCCCAGCTTGAGGGCCGAATCGGGATTGCGATGCATAAAGACCCTTTCGATCGCGACCACATCGGGGCTGAAATTTTCAACGACGGTGACCATCTCTTCGAAGATCACCTTCAAGCGTACCGGCAGTTCACCACCACCGGTACGGATACAGCCGCTCTCAATATAGCTCAACTTGGAGCCATCGATCTTAATCAGACCAAAGCCGGTAATTCTGGAGCCCGGATCAATGCCGAGAATAATCTGCAAAATAGGCCCCTATTGTCTCTCTAACACTCGGACAACCACTGCAATGCCTCTTTTACCGAGGTAAAGCTCGCAATACGAAGATTGTTCCCCTCCAGAAGAGCGGTGGTCTCTCCCAGCGTACCAAGCGGATCATCATATTTATACACCGTAGCGATACAGGCCCTGGTGGTGCGCGGCTCTGCGGCGACAACCGCTCCATACCTCATTAGCTCATCACTACTCATATCGATATCGGCATTGGTCAGGTCACTAAGTATTTTCAGATCGCCCTTATCCGGCACCTTACCCCTGATCTCCTCCAGCATCTTGAGACGCTTTTCAAGCGTCACTCGCCCCATCTGAGTAATGATAATAATTCCCGTCGCATCATCAATTTCGATAGAGTGAGCCATATCTCAAAGTTAACCCAGCTGGGCCATCACCTCTTCTGAGAAATCGGCATTGGTGTAGACATTCTGCACATCATCAAGATCCTCCAGCACATCGACCAGACGCATCACCTTCTCGGCATTTTCAAGATCCAGGTCAACACTGGTAGAGGGCTTCATGATCACATCGGCACTATCGGGTTCAAAACCTGCAGCAACCAGTGCCTCCTTAATGGCGGTAAAATCTTCTGCTGAGGTGGTCACCTCAATAGAGCCATCATCCGCCGTCTCGATATCTTCAGCACCCGCCTCCATTGCCGCCTCCATAATGGCATCCTCATCGGAGCCTGCGGCAAAGGTGAGCATACCGGTCTTGCTAAAAAGGTAGGCGACCGAACCATCGGTGCCCAGATTTCCGCCCGCTCGGGTAAAGGCGTAGCGTACATCCGCCACCGTACGGTTACGATTATCGGTCAGGCAGTCGACCAGTACGGCGACGCCACTGGGGCCATAACCTTCATAACGAATCTCGTCATAGTTCTCCCCATCCACATCACCGGCGCCACGTTTAATCGCACGGTCAATGGTGTCACGGGTCATATTTGCGGTCAGCGCCTTGCTCACCACATCACGCAGACGCGGATTGTTCTCCTGCTCGCCTCCGCCCATCTTGGCGGCAACGGTGATCTCACGAATCAGTTTGGTAAAAATTTTGCCTCGCTTAGCATCTTGTGAGGCTTTACGGTGTTTAATATTGGCCCATTTACTGTGTCCAGCCATGCTCTCTCTCTATACTGGTTGATTCGATAGTTGAACCGATTCTATCAGCTTGGGCAGGGAGTTGTAGCCTGTGATGCCCCTCCTCGTCAGTATCATTCGAAATAAATTCTCCCGTGTGCTAATTTTGATCCATGCTGATCTTTAAGCCATACCCACTTCTATTAACAGTGGCGCTGTCACTCGTGGTCATACCACTCAAAGCGGCGGAGTATGTACCTTGGACGCAGCAGAATTTCGCCATTGAAAATTCGCTAAGTGGCTCTGCCGGTGATCCCGACAGTGGCCTCCAACTGGTCACTCTCAAATCTAAAGGGAACTGTATCGCCTGCCATCGACTGCCGATTAAGGATCTCGCATTTCAGGGCACCATCGGTCCTGAGCTCACCGGTGTGGGCAAACGTCTCACCGTCCCGCAGATCAGACTCCGTGTCGTTGATGAGAAGCAGATCAATCCCTACACCATCATGCCGGGTTACCACGCCGACCCACAGCGCTTCAATCGCGTCAGCGAAAGGTACCGGGGCGAGGCAATCCTCTCCGCCCAGGAGATTGAAGATATCGTCGCCTATCTGGGGAGCTTGAAGTGAGTCTGTTAAAACCATACATGAGCGCTCTATTGCAGATGCTTACACTTCTGCTCTGCATCGGCTCGGCCCATGCGCTGCAACCGATCTCTGGGACCAGCCTGCTCTCTGAAGAGGTGTGTGACATGCAGGAGGATGAGTTTGCCAACCCCGGTATGGAGAGTGTTGAGCGTGGCGCTGAGCTGTTCCACACCATTGATGATAGCGAAATGAGTTGTGCTCAGTGTCATGGAGTGGATGGGGTAAAGATCAATAAAAAAAGTGTGGCCGCCTTTCCAAAATACAGTGAGGAGCTGCAGCGCCCCATCACCATTCAGGATCAGATCAACATCTGTAAGGAGGAGCGGATGGACAACTTCCCTTACCTCTACGACAGCAGGGTGCTGGTCGATCTGGAGAGCTATATTCGCAACCGCTCCCGAGGTGAGGTGATTAATGTAAAAACCGACGGTCCCATCAAGCCCTATTACGAAGCGGGCAAAAAGCTGTTTGAGACCCGCATGGGTCAACTGGATATGGGCTGTGTCCATTGCCACGACTACTACAACGGCCAGTGGCTACGGGGCCAACAGCTGGGGCAGGGACAGAGTAACGGTTTCCCCACCTACAGACTCTCAACCCAGCGCATCACCTC
>JAPHSO010000070.1 GCA_026193675.1 Gammaproteobacteria bacterium
ACAACAGGCGGACCATCCCTCTCAACCCATCACAGACAAAAAAACGGCCCACCTGGGTGAGCCGTTTTATCTAGTTACGAATGGTAGCCAACAAGTTATCTCGTAATGGTTACCGAGTCACTTGCACTACCACCGGCACCGGTGCAGGTGAGGGTGTAGGTCGTAGTCGCACTCAAGCTACCGGTGCTCTCACTGCCACTGGTCGCTCGGCTTCCACTCCAGCCACCACTAGCGTTACATGATGTTGCATCGGTGCTACTCCAGCTCAGAGTGGCCCGTGAATTACCGCCACGACCCCATACAGATGTCCTGTTCGAAGTCAGGTTGACTGTTGGGGCGGTGGTTGTTGGTGGCGGTGGTGGGTCAATCACTGTGACGGTCACGCTGTCACTTGCACTGCCGCCATCGCCATCACAGGTGATGGTGAAGGTGGTGGTGGTGGTCAGGCTGCCGGTAGATTGGCTACCACCGGTGCCACTCGCACCCCAACTTCCGTTACAACTATTGGCATCGGTGCTGCTCCAGCTCAGAGTGGTACTGTTGCCGCTTTCTATCGTTGTCGGATTGGCATTCAGGCTCACAGTAGGTGCTGCAGGTGGCGGTAGATCATTAACCACAACCATCACACTGTCAGAGGCACTACCTCCATCGCCATCACAGGTGATGGTGAAGGTGGTTGTTGCAGTGAGGGCGCCGCTATTCTGGCTACCACTGGTTGCAACCGATCCACCCCAGCTGCTGTTACAGCCGTTGGCATCGGTGCTACTCCAGCTCAAAGTCACCCCTTCACCACTGTTCACCACACTGGCACTACTATTGATGCTGGCGGTTGGTGTAGCTGCCGGAGGAGGTGTCGATCCACCCGATTCAACCGTGATTGAGGTTGAGCCGATCAGTTCTGATTTAAGTGTCTCGGCATCGTACATCGCCTTAAATGAGGCAACCTCAGGATCATCAGCATCCTGATAGAGATCGGCAACAAATCCATGGGCCAGCGGCTGGTAGATCAGCTCTGCTTCAACACTCAGAGTACCGCTTGCCGAAACCGGCACACGATAGGTGATGCGATCTTCACCATCATTAAAATCATCATCATTCATCGCAGCACCAAAAACACGGATGTCATCCTCAACCTGGAACTTGTCGAAGCCACGAGGTGGGATACGATTATCCTTCAGATAGACGCCACCACGCAGTAGCGTATAGGTGACGTTGCCATCGGTGTCACCCATGATCGGCTCATAGAGCTGCACCTGATCCTCTGAAGTGATCACATCATAATGAGGCTCATAGCTCGTAAGGTCGCTATCTGCATTAACCCCCTGGATACTGCCATCGGCATTCATCCGTCCAGACTCAAAGATGGTTTGACCATTACTGTCCTTCACAGTGAAGTGGATAAAGACTCGGCGTGAAGGATAACTGGTGGGTAGCTTGTGACCTGAATCGTTCTGCACACGCAGATCAACGGTCAACTCACCGTTGGCAACGGCCGCACTGAGCACCTCAATCGCGCCAGAGCCCTGCAACATGGCACGACCACGCTGGATACCTTTTTGAATGTTGGTGGTGTCCACCTCAAGCGCTGCGCTGTTGTTAGCCAACAGGTTGAGCATGACGGTGTTGGCACCGGCCAGATGGTGTTGTGAGAAGTTGTCGCGTGCCCCCAGAAAGCGTGGACGATTGGCAATCTTCACCCCATCGGTCTTCGGCATGTGGCACGCCTGACAGCTCTGCTCATTGCTGGCACCATCGGCAAATTCAGAGTTCTCCCACTCGGTATAGACCATCTGCTCAGGGAACTCGGTATCTGGCGTCGTGCTTGCCAGATTGCCCTGTGCATCGACAAAAGGTGTCTTCAGGTTATGGCAGGTCGCACACAATTTTGAATCAGAAATCTGTGCGCCATGCATTGGCGTAAAGCCGCTGCTATTGAGCATCGGATTGATACGGGGATCTGTGTATTGACCAAAGGCGACCTTTGAATCACTCACCTTGTATTGGCCTGAAAAGCCATCGAGTGTGCCCTGAGTCCCATCATCGATCACCTGATGACAGAGGGTGCAGCTGATGCCGTCCATCGCCGCATCATGGTAAGGGTTGGCCGGGTCGAGTAGACCACCTGCACCAAAGAGGGTATTGGTAACACCGTCCTTCTTGGCCTCATAGTTGGCCATCGGCGCGTGGCACTTAGTGCACTTATCGTTAATCACATCGGCCAGATGCGGATTACGCTTCAGCTCGGTAGCAACCTTGGCGCGCCAGAATGGATCCTTGGTCGCATTGGCCATCATTGAAGCCCCCCAATCCTTCTGGATTGAGACATCATTGCCACCTTGATCAGTCAAACCGTCATGACAGGTTGCACAGTTGGCAGATCCTGAAAAGTGATTTGAATTGAAATTGGTATTTGCCGCATTTACTGCACCTGCAGACAACAGGACCAGCATAAGTAGTATTCGCATTGATTTTCCCCCCCTTTGGTATAACCCTATAAAATCCAAGCCTTTTCCTACGAAAAAGGTAGGACATTGATGGTAGGGAAATATTTCAACAAAGTCGGTTTCAATCTGTTTCAACAGGCCTCAAAACATGTTACAAATTGTTTCTAAATATTATAAAAAATAACAATAATAATAGGCTTTTTAATTGGAGGGGTATGTCTCAACAAGATCCATTAAGACAGCAAACTGAAAGGATTCTTATTGTTGATGACGACGTTGATCTCTGTGATCTACTAAAACGCTACCTGACTGAAAATGGGTACGAGGTGACCAGTGTGGGTAGCGGCCAGGAGATGGACAGCTATCTCTCAGAGAATCAGACCGACCTGATTATTCTCGACATCATGTTACCGGGTGAAGATGGTCTCTCCATCGCCAAACGTCTTAAATCAATCACCCAGGCACCGATCATCATGCTCTCCGCCCGAGGCGAGGAGATTGATCGGATTCTTGGACTGGAGATGGGTGCCGATGACTATCTGGCAAAGCCCTTTAGCTCTCGTGAACTGCTGGCCCGTATCCGTGCCCAACTGCGTCGCAATCAACTGATTGAAGGCAGCGCTGAGCCCAAAACCAAAGAGACCAGTTTCAGCTTCTCCCGCTTCACGCTTGATCTGATACAACAGCAGCTGCGTTCCGATGTCGACATCTATCCCCTGACGACAGGTGAGTTTCTGTTACTTCGTGTGTTTCTTGAAAATCCTGA
>JAPHSO010000105.1 GCA_026193675.1 Gammaproteobacteria bacterium
CGAAAAAAAGGTGACACAGCACCGGCTAAACACAAATCAAAGGCTAAGATTAGTAAAGGATCACGGAGAGATCGATCTTAATTCGATAACTCCATCTTGTGACATGATTCACGATTTGGAGAGATCGGGTATAATTCCACCCCTTTTTTAGATAGGTCAGACTGAATAATGGCTGTGATTGGCGACAAGGCTCTACGAACTCGAGTCAAACTTTTTGGTAATCTTCTGGGTAAGGTACTCCAGCAGCAGGCTGGTAGTGATGTACTTGACGCGGTAGAGACCCTGCGCAAGGGCTACATTAGCCTGCGAAAAAAAGAGAGTATCTTCAAACGTCGTCGCCTCAATAACATGATGGCGAAGCTTGATGCCGACACCCTCAATCACGTGATTCGCGCCTTTAGCATCTACTTTAGTCTGGTCAACATCGCCGAAGAGGCGTTTCAGCACCGTCAGCGACGCCAGATATTACGTGGTGGAGGCCCGCTATGGCAGGGCTCATTTGATGATGCCTTCCGTCAGTTTAAAGAGGAGGGGATCACTATCGAGCAGATCAAGGATCTGGTTGGTCAAGTCTCCTATTCACCGGTATTTACAGCTCACCCCACTGAATCAAAACGTCGGACAATTCTGGAGAACCTGCGCCGCATCTTTGTGGTGAGTGAGGAGCTCAACAATCCGGTCCTCGGTAAAGAGGAGCAGCAACGCATCGAGAAGCGCATTGAATCTGAGATTCATGTTCTCTGGCGAACCGATGAGGTTCGGTCTAACAAGCCGGAGGTACGTGATGAGATCAAGAGCGCGCTCTACTACTACCGTGAATCTCTGTTTGATGCGGTTCCCAAAACCTATCGTAATTTCAACAAGGCTCTAAAACGGGTCTATGGTGAGACCACAACCATTCCACCATTCATCCGCTTTGGCTCATGGATTGGCGGTGACCGCGACGGTAATCCATTCGTCACACCGGAGACCACCGCTCTCGCAGTGCGCCTCGCCCACCGAGAGGTTATTGGAGAGTATATAAAACAGGTGCTCCATCTGGGCCATATCCTCACCCACTCAAGCCTTCTGTGTCAGCCCCATGAGGTCTTTCTTGCCGGATTAGAGCGCGATGAGGCGACCTATCCCATGGCCTACGAGGATAAACCGGAGCGCTTCCAGACCGAACCCTATCGTCGCAAACTCTTCTTCATCCGCTATCGGCTCGAGCAGAATATGACTGCTGTTAAGGCGCGTCTGGAGAACAGGGAGCTCGACAAATCTCACGACTTTGCCGGCTATCGCACAGAAAACGAACTGTTAAGTGACCTGACCCAAATTCGCCAGTCACTCATTAGCCATGGTGACAGATCGATTGCCGATGGTGATCTTGTAGATCTCATCCGTCTGGTCAAAACCTTTGGCTTCTTCCTGGTTCATCTCGATGTCCGTCAGGAATCGACCCGCCATACAGAGGCTGTTACTGAGATTCTGTCCAAGCAGACAAACCCTATCGATTACTCATCACTCAGTGAAGAGCAACGCCTAAGCACACTTGCCGAACTCATCTCCAAAGAGGAGTCGATCTCAATTGATCGTACAGAGCTAACAGAGCCAACCCGTCAGACTCTTGATGTGTTTGAGGTGATGGCGAAGATGCGTAAAGAGGTGAGTCCCGACGTATTTGGAAACTATGTCATCTCCATGACCCATACAGCCAGCCATGTGATGGAGGTGATGCTACTGGCACGCTCTGCCAAACTGGTTGGTCAGAAGGGTGGCAAACTTTTCTGCGACATTGGTGTCAGCCCACTATTTGAGACCATTGAAGACCTCAACCACATCCAGCCCGTGATGCAGGCGCTGTTTGATAATAAGGTCTATGCCGAGCTGGTGAATCACCACGACAACACCCAGGAGGTGATGCTCGGGTACTCTGACTCCTGTAAGGATGGTGGCATGCTCGCATCAAGCTGGGGACTCTACCAGGCTCAGCAACAGATTAGTGATCTGGCCAAACAGCATGGCGTTAAGCTGCGTCTGTTCCACGGACGTGGCGGCACCATTGGACGTGGCGGTGGCCCAACTCACGAGTCGATCCTTTCGCAACCGGTTGGAACTGTTCACGGGCAGATCAAATTTACTGAACAGGGTGAAGTGCTCTCCAACAAATACAGCAACGTAGAGACCGCCGTCTATGAACTGGCGATGGGCGTCTCTGGACTGCTCAAGGCGAGCCGTAACCTGATCTCTGCTCCTCCTGCCGATAAGGTAGATCATCTGGAGATTATGGGTAATCTGACCCGCATTGGTGAGCAGCGCTACCGTCAACTCACCGATGAGACCGCAGGTTTCCTCGACTACTTCTACGAGGCGACCCCGGTCACCGAGATCGGGTTGATGAATATCGGTTCACGCCCCTCACACCGTAAACAGGGCGACCGTTCAAAAGGTTCTGTCCGCGCCATCGGTTGGGTTTTCGGTTGGGCGCAATCACGTCACACCCTACCGGCCTGGTACAGTATCGGCTCAGCACTCAATAACTGGATGGGAGAAAATCCTGCACGCCTAGAGATGCTGCAACAGATGTATCAGAATTGGCCCTACTTCAGGTCTCTGTTGAGCAACACCCAGATGGCGCTCTCAAAGGCTGATATGAAGATCTCAGAAGATTACTCAAAGCTGGCACATGATCCTGTGCAGGCCGCTGAGGTGCATAAAGAGATTGCCGAGGAATATCGCATTACCGTCGAGACCATTCTCAACATCACCGGTAATGAGAATCTGATGGATGAGAATCCGGTACTGGCGCTTTCACTCAATCGTCGCAATCCCTATCTTGATCCCCTCAACTATATCCAGATCATGTTGCTCAAGCGTCATCGCGATCACGATGCGCAGGATCACACAACTGAAGATCCGTGGCTTGAACCGCTACTGCGCTCAATCAACGCCATCGCAGGCGGCATGAGAAATACCGGTTAGCGCTGAATTTCAGTAAATGGAGATGGATTTCCAGCTCGACTCGCGTCTGAGCAGCGACTGTACTGTTCTTGGCGAGCTCCCATCAGGGGAGCTGCTGCTTCTGCACAATAATGCTGCTGTTGTCTGGTTTATCATTGTACCTAAAACCGACAAAACCGAGCTGTTTGAGCTGCCGCCTGAGGTTCAGTCTGCCCTGCTTGAGCAGGTTAACCTTCTCTCGGCACATTTAAAAGAGCAACACCACTGCGACAAAATCAATATTGCCGCCATCGGTAACATCGTCTCCCAACTACATATCCACATTATTGGTCGTTTTAAAGAGGATCCATACTGGCCTGGCGTCGTCTGGGGCCAACCAACAACCAAAAGCTGGAGCGAAGCAGAACTCCAGAATCTCACCGGAAAACTACAAGCCAAACAGATCATTAGCGGTTAGAATCGAGAAATTCGTTAATGCCGGGAGCCTCTCCGGGCATCTCGAAACCATCTAATAACCCAAACAATAATGAGGTCTGTATGAACGATTTTCTACCAATGCCTGATGAAAATGGCTATTTCGGTGAGTATGGCGGTCAGGTTCTCCCACCTGAACTGAAGGCGGTGATGGATCAGATTAATGATGCCTACGAGGAGATACGCAACACCGACGCCTTTAAGGATGAATTGAATGACCTGTTTACACACTATGTCGGCCGTCCTAGCCCTATCTTCTATGCCCGTCGCCTTACCGAAAAGCTGGGCGGCGCCAAAATCTATCTCAAACGTGAAGATCTGAACCATACCGGTGCCCACAAAATTAACCACTGTCTTGGTGAGGCGCTACTTGCCAAGCATATGGGTAAGAAGAAGGTTCTGGCAGAGACCGGAGCGGGTCAGCACGGTGTCGCACTTGCAACAGCATGTGCCCTTGTCGGTATCGACTGTGAGATCCATATGGGCGAAATCGACATCGCCAAAGAGCATCCCAATGTCACCAAGATGAAGATCCTCGGCTGTAAAGTGGTGCCTGTATCTCGTGGCACTAAAACCCTAAAAGATGCGGTTGATAGCGCCTTTGAGGAGTATCTATCCAATCCTGCCGACTTCCTCTACGCCATCGGCTCAGTGGTTGGACCTCATCCGTTCCCCAAAATGGTACGCGATTTCCAGAGTGTTGTTGGCCATGAGGCGCGCGCCCAGTTCCAGGAGATGGAGGGTAAACTTCCCGATATCATCATGGCCTGTGTCGGTGGCGGATCAAATGCGATGGGACTGTTCACCGCATTCCTCAATGATGAGTCGGTTGAGATGGTCGGTGTAGAGCCTGCTGGTCTTGGTCTGGATACCGAAGAGCACGCGGCAACAATGACCAAAGGTGTAAAAGGCGCTATTCATGGATTTGAATGTTACAACCTGCAGGATGGAGAAGGTAATCCACTACCGGTCTACTCAATCGCCTCAGGTCTCGACTATCCTGGTGTCGGTCCACAACACTGCTATCTGAAGGATATTGAGCGAGTCCGTTACGAGACCGCAGATGACCAGGAGTGTCTTGATGCCTTTATGACTCTCTCACGCACCGAGGGAATTATCCCAGCACTGGAGAGCTCTCATGCGGTTGCATACGCCATGAAGATTGCAGCAGATATGGATAAGGATAAGACTATCCTGATCAATCTATCAGGACGTGGCGACAAGGATGCCGACTTTGTTGCAGATAAGTTGGGACTGTAGTTAATCCGGCTCTATAAAAAAGGGGTTCCCGCACTGATGTGGGAACCCCTTTTTTATTATTCAGGAATTAAGACTAGGCCGCCTGGGTAGGAATGGTATTGCCCACTCGGGTCACCCGATTACCCTCTTCCAGATAGACCAGAGTCGGCTTGAAGCGTTCTAACTCAGCAGCAGTCAGCCCTGTATAGGCACAGATAATAATAATATCTTTGGGGTCGGCCTTGTGTGCCGCAGCGCCATTGACAGAAATCACCCCTGAACCATCCTCTGCACGAATCGCGTAGGTGGTGAATCTATTTCCATTAGTCACGTTGTAGATCTCGATCTGTTCGTATTCACGAATCCCGGCGAGTTCCAGAAGTTTGCCATCAATGGCACACGAGCCTTCATAACCAAGCTCGGAGTGGGTCACATGGGCTCTATGCAGTTTTGCCTTGAGCATTGTGGTCAACATTGATGGGAACACCTCTAAATAAAATGGTTGGCGATTATACCAATCTCGTAGTGCATTGTAATCTATGGCCTTTACAACCCCTTTTCAATCGTGGAGTTAATCCAGATTAATAACAATGTTATCGATCAACCGTGTCGTGCCAAGCCAGGCAGCAACAAGAATCGCCAGCTGCGATTCCCCCTCATCTGGCTCCCCCAGATCGGAGAGACGGCGGATGGTGATGTAGTCACATCTAAAACCTGCAGCATGGAGCTTAGCTGCCGCCTCCTCCTCAAGAAGTAAGTGATCACTTACACCGGATTGAAGTTTTTCTCTGATTTTTGAAATGATTTGATAGAGCCTTGGGGCGACAGATCGCTCAGACTCATTGAGATAGCCGTTACGTGAACTCATCGCCAAGCCGTCACTTTCGCGAACGATCGGCACCCCGATAATTTCGATGGGAAAGTTGAGATCGGTCGTCATTCGTCGGATGGCGATAAGCTGCTGTAGATCCTTCTCACCAAACAGTGCCACATCGGGCTGTACCATATTAAACAGTTTTGCGACCACCGTGGTCACCCCACGAAAATGGCCGGGGCGACTGGCTCCACAGAGGATATCTGAGATCTCCGGCACCTCAACGACGGTCACTTCACTCTTACTGGGAGGGTAGATATCAGCAACTGCGGGTAGGAACAACAGGTCTGCTCCACGCTCTTCAAGTAATGCGCTATCTTGCTCAGGCGTTTTTGGATAGGCATCGAGATCTTCATTGGCACCAAATTGCATAGGATTGACGAAGATGCTCACCACCACACGATCAGCCTGCTCTTTGGCCGCGTCGACCAGTTTTAGATGTCCCTCATGCAGATTGCCCATGGTTGGCACAAAGGCGATACGATCACCGGCTGCTCGCCAGCCGGCAATTTGCAGACGTAGCTCAACTATAGTGCTAACACTATTCAAAGCTATGTTCTTCAGCCGGGAATTCTCCCGACTTTACCGCTGCAACATAGCTCTCTATGGCCGTGCCAATCGAGCCCGATTCAGC
>JAPHSO010000117.1 GCA_026193675.1 Gammaproteobacteria bacterium
CCGATAGCCGGCAACTTTCCTAAACGGAATCGAATTATTAGTGGATTAAGTCTTGGGACTTTAGTGGTTGAGGCCGCTCTCAAAAGTGGCTCACTGATCACTGCGCGCCTGGCAACTGAACAGGGACGCGAGGTCTTTGCCATCCCAGGCTCAATCCACAATCCACTGGCTCGCGGCTGTCACCGTCTGATTAAGGATGGTGCCAAGCTTGTAGAAAAGGCCGCCGATGTTCTTGAAGAGTTAACCTCGCAGCTTAGACTTGAGCTCGAGCCTGATAGCCCTCATAAAGAGCCTCCAACAGAGACAGAAAACAGCCCGCAACTCGATCAGGAGTACCATGATCTATTGCGGATAATTGGCGATGGTCCCACCACCACAGACCAGCTCATCGAGATGAGCGGATTGACTGCCAACGCCGTTTCCTCCATGCTGTTACAACTTGAACTTCAAGGTTATATAGCCTTGAATCCCGGCGGATATAGCTGCCTCACACACCCTAAGTAACTGATGAAACAAGAAGTTTTTGACATTTTGCTCTATCTTTTCGAGAACTACATCTATGATGATGAAGATCTCGATCCCGATGAGATCGAGAAGGAGCTGCAGAGCGCCGGCTTTAATGATAAGACCATCGACAAGGCATTTAGCTGGCTTGATGGGCTGAGTGCCGCCAGTAATTCTGACAACATCACGACCCTGGCACATCAACATGCGATCCGTATCTATACTCAGGATGAGATGAACCACCTCGATACTGAGAGCCGTGGCTTCCTGCTGTTTCTGGAACAGATGGGAGTACTTGATGATGCCTCTCGTGAAACTGTGATCGATCGTGCCATGGCACTCGATAGTGATGAGATGAACCTTGATCAGCTCAAATGGGTGGTGTTAATGGTTATCTTCAACCAGCCTGGTGGCGAGGCCGCTGCGGCCTGGATGGAAGATATCGTCATCGATCAGATGGCAACCCAACTGCACTAGAGCTGAACCGAAACTAACTCGAAAAAGAGATTAACCTCTAAACCGTTATGGCAAAAAACCTCGTTATCGTTGAGTCTCCCGCCAAGGGCAAGACCATAGAGAAGTACCTGGGCAAAGACTACAAGGTGCTCGCATCCTACGGCCACGTCCGCGACCTGCTTCCCAAAGAGGGGGCCGTCGACACCGCCAACGACTTTACGATGAAATATCAAAACATCGACCGCAACAGCAAACATGTCGATGCCATTGTTAAAGAGCTGCGCAAAAAAGATAACACCACCCTGCTGCTCGCAACTGACCCGGATCGCGAGGGTGAGGCGATATCATGGCACCTGCTGGAGATCCTCAAGAAAAAGCGCGGCCTGATGAAAGAGAAAGAGGTGGGTCGTGTCGCCTTCAACGAGATCACCAAAAAGGCGATTAAAGAGGCCGTCGAGGAGCCACGCGAGATTGCGATGGATCTGGTCGATGCCCAACAGGCGCGCCGTGCCCTCGACTATCTGGTCGGTTTTAACCTCTCGCCACTACTTTGGAAAAAGATTCGTCGCGGCCTTTCAGCTGGACGAGTACAGTCACCCGCTTTGAGAATGATTGTTGAGCGTGAAGAGGCGATCGAGGCATTCATTCCTCAGGAGTACTGGACTGTCGAGGCCGATGTCAGTGCCCAGGGTGAGAACTTTATCGCCAAGCTGACCCACCTGAAAGATCAAAAACTAAATCAGTTCGATATCAATAATACCGAACTGGCCCATGATGCCGAGGCGAGCCTGCTGGCTGCAGCCGAGGGCAAGCTGACCATTACCAAGGTCGACAAAAAGAAACGTAAACGCAACCCTTCACCCCCGTTTACCACCTCAACGCTACAGCAGGAGGCGTCGCGCAAACTCGGCTTTAGTGCCCAGCGCACCATGCGGACTGCCCAACAGCTCTATGAGGGGATCGAACTGGGTGGTGAAACCACCGGTTTAATTACCTACATGCGTACCGACTCGGTCAATCTTTCGAATGATGCACTCGATGAGCTGCGCCAGTTCATTGGAGAGCGTTACGGTACTGACAATGTGCCGGCGGAACCACGCGCCTTTAAGACCAAGGCAAAAAATGCCCAGGAGGCACACGAAGCGATTCGTATCACCTCGGTTAACCGCGTCCCTCAGTCACTGCAGGAGCATCTCACTAAAGATCAGTTCCGCCTCTATGAGCTGATCTGGAAGCGTACCGTCGCCTGTCAGATGATTCACGCCACCCTCGATACGGTCGCTGTTGATCTCACTGCCGGTGATGCGGGCATCTTCCGCGCCAACGGTTCAGTCGTCGTAACCCCCGGATTTATGGCGCTCTATCAAGAGAGTGTTGACGACAACAAGGATGCCGACAAGGGCTCCAAGATTCTGCCACCCATGATTGAAGGTGAGCGAATCGATCTGATTAGCCTGCGCCCAGAACAGCACTTTACCGAACCACCACCACGCTTCTCAGAGGCGAGTCTGGTAAAAACACTCGAAGAGCACGGCATCGGCCGTCCATCGACCTACGCCAGCATCATCTCGACACTCCAGCAACGTGAATATGTGGAGATGGACAAGAAGCGCTTCATCCCGACCGATGTGGGGCGTGTGGTCAACAAATTCCTCACCGCCCACTTTACCCAGTATGTCGACTACGAGTTCACCGCCAATCTCGAAGATGAGCTCGACGCCATCTCTCGCGGAGAAGAGGAGTGGATCCCGCTGATGCGGCGCTTCTGGACCCCCTTCAAAGAGCTGGTCGATGATAAAGAGAAGTCGGTCAGCCGCAAGGATGTCACCGAAGAGCCTATGGATGAGAATTGCCCCGAGTGTGGCAAGCCGCTGGTCACCAAACTTGGAAAACGTGGTCGCTTCGTCGCCTGTACCGGTTATCCCGACTGTAGTTACACCCGTAACATTGGTGGCGAACAGGAGCGTGCAGAGCCGGAGGTGGTCGAAGGCAGAACCTGTCCTGAGTGTGACTCACCACTGCTGATTCGTGAGGGTCGCTACGGTAAATTTATCGGCTGTTCAGCCTATCCAAAATGTAAGCATATTGAATCTCTTGAACAGCCCGCAGAGACCGGTGTCGAATGTCCCAAGTGTAAAGAGGGGCAGATCCTGCGACGTAAATCACGCAGAGGCAAAGTCTTCTACTCTTGCGGTCGCTACCCCGACTGCGACTACGCCATCTGGAATGAGCCGGTGGCTGAACCATGTCCCAACTGTGACTGGCCCATTCTCACCATCAAGACCACCAAGCGTCGTGGTACCGAGAAGGTCTGTCCGCAAAAAGAGTGTGGCTATGCCGAACCCTACAACCGTGAAGAGTCATCTGAGGATGATAGGGAAGCGACAGAAGATTAACCTATAAAGTGCAATTATCAATCAACAGGGATGTTGCAGGAAATTATTGATGGAATATGAACTGGCATTTGGGAAATACATTAAACACAGCGAGTCACTGCTTGAGGCTATTGCCTATGAGGGTGTTGATGTAGATGAAAGCGCCGCAGATGAATCAAATCGACTCATCGAAAAAATAATGACCCAACCCTATGGGGTACTGGTAAATCTCACCCATAATTTCTCATTCGATTTTAAAGGGGCGACCAGTATTGGAGCATCACCTCTAGAAAAGAGAGTCGCAATTCTCACCTTCCGACCCACCTCTAAACTAGCGATGACAACTGTCATTCAAAGTCAACAGAAGAGCTTTCCTGACAAAGAGCTGCGCTTCTTTGATGATAGAGAAGAGGC
>JAPHSO010000089.1 GCA_026193675.1 Gammaproteobacteria bacterium
AAGCCCTCACAAGCAAGATTAATATCGCACCGAACTGAACTCTCTAGATGAAACAATCAACAATCTGTATCGGTCTGGTCAATCCCAAAAGCCCGGAGAACGTCGGCTCAGCAATGCGTGCATCGGGTAACTATGGGGTCGACTCGGTCTTCTATACCGGTAGCCGTTATCCCCGTGCGGTTGCGTTGAATCCCGATACACCGAAGATGAGTCGTAGTGTGAGCCAGGGTGTACCGCTGACCGGGGTGGACTGTTTGCTTGATCATGTTCCTGAGGGGATGCCGGTTGTATGTGTTGAGTTTGCGCTCAATGCGACCCCACTGCCGGAGTATGAGCACCCGGATAGCGCCTTTTATATCTTTGGGCCAGAGGATGGCACCATCAGTCAGGATCTGATCGACAGGGCCGATGCGGTGGTCTATGTGCCGACCAAGGGGTGTATGAATCTCTCCGCCTCGGTCAATGTGCTGCTCTATGATCGGATGTTTAAGTCTTTCCAGGGTGTAGAGGGTAATGAGCTGATTATCGAGAACCGCGATAGAAACAACAATATCAAGTTTAGGCATAGTGGCTGATTGGCCCTTTATTTCAAAGGGATTGGTGTAGAGACGCGATTGGAAATATCGGATCTGCGTCCTCATATAGCTTCTATGACATTTTTTATCGAGATGATGTGATGGAAGAGGAGAGACTCTGTCCATTTTCAAAGCCCATTATTGGTCAATGGTGCCGGTGCCCTCATGCCCGACTGGCGGAGCGCTGTTCAGGCAAGATGATCTGCTCAAGAGAAGAGGATTATCGTGACTCCTGTATCGGGCTGGCCGATCTGCTGCGTGAAAAATCACGTTTTGTTCTGGGGATTGCAGCTGAGGATGAAGAGCTGACCCATGCCCAGTTGATGAGGCTTCGTTGTGGTGGCCTGCTGGGGATGCAGCGTATTTTGGAGCTAGATGTGGCGGAACCACCAGTTGTTAGAGGCGTGATGGATGCAGCTGAAAAACAGTATGGTGAGCTCTCTGAATTTCCATTTTCCGAGATCGTGCGTGACATCAAAGCATTTAATCATCGGCGAAAAGTCCATGACACTAAGTAGATTACTTAGAGAAAGCTCTTTGTTGGTATGTGTAGCCGTAGTCGTTAACTTGTTATGCCCCATCGTTTAACAGCTCCCCTCTCTTCCCCACATAAGCTCAGCCAATCGGTCGTTCAGGCTGGTGAGATGCTCGGTCTGGTACGGGCAGAGGTTGCTCGCATACTGGAGTTCAGGTGTGAAAATATCAGTGCGCTATATGATGGCAGGTTGATATTGGAGGAGGGGACAAGCGCTTATGAAAATGCTGCGCTGTTTATCCGTTTTTATCAGGCCCTTTATGATCGAATGGAGGGGAGTGAGCCAAAGATGATCCATTGGCTGCGAGGGCGAAAGCGAGATCTGGATAATTCGCCGTTCTATCTAATGATTGATGAGGGGAAGCTTGGGTTGGTAGTTAAGTATCTGGAGTCATCGGGGTCGGAGTCGATCTATTGATAATCTCAGAGGTTGGAGGTGCAGTGATCGCAGTGTTGACTCTGTGACAAGGTTTGAGACGACTCCGACCCCTGCTTGATGTGGGTCTAAACGTAAAAAGCGGATCAGAGATCCGCTTTTTGTGAATTTAACAATTAATTGGCTACTATTTGATCAGTGATGACTTACCTGGCTGACCTCGGAAGAAGGCATGACAGGCGACACATCCACTGGTGATATCACCAACATAGCTCGCCGCTTTTGTTGTATCCCCTGCTCTGGCTGCAGCGGCCAATTTTTTTGCACTTCCCTCAACTGCACTATTAAAGCCGTCTAGAACCGCTAACTGGCCGTCGTTGATGTTCTCCAATCCCATATAGGGAAGCAATCCAGCCACAGGAATACGGTGGTTAGCTAGGCGCATAGCGCTGTCTGCCGCCTGTTCGGGATGGTCGATCATGATACCTGTGAGCATGCTCTGGTAATCGGACTGAACCTCATGCATCACCTGTCGTAGTGTTGCACGGTCACTGTAACGGTTGTGCTGCGACAGAATTTTCATGAGTAGCTTTTTGGTAGCGGGTGACAATGCTTTCACCTTTTTCTGCAACTCTGGTTTCATCATTCCTATCTGCTGCTGCATGATCCCCTGTAGCTGCTTCATCTTTTCAGGAGGCATGCCTTCAGCAGAAGCGGTGCATGCAGCGGTTAAAGAAAGCGCAACAAAAGTTGTGGCTAGGATGTGTTTAATATTTTTCATGGTTAACTCCCCATTGTTGTGTGTGGTTTTATTGGTATGTGGTGAGTATCTATCAAAGAAAAAATAAATTCAACCATACGGTTAAAACAAATGGTTAAATTATTGAAAGTGACTGAATTGTTATGCTTTTGTGATGAATCGGCCCATACAACAGTCTAACCTTTGCCTATCAATTGCGAGATCTATTACGGCACAAACTCGCAGAGGGCAGATCAATGAGAGGTGAATTATGAATATCAAAGGATTATCGGTGTTGTTGGCGGGAACGCTTTTCTATATCACCAATGCCACGGCGGCCACCGCGACCTTTGCCGGTGGCTGTTTCTGGTGCATGGAGTCTGATTTTGAAAAGCTGGAGGGGGTGACCGATGTCGTCTCCGGCTTTACCGGTGGCACACTAAAAAATCCAACCTATCGAGGCAACCATACCGGCCACTATGAGGCGATTCAGGTGACCTACGACCCCGACAGGGTGAGTTACCAATCTCTGCTGGATCACTACTGGGTGAATGTTGATCCCTTTGATGCCAGAGGTCAGTTTTGCGATAAGGGGCCAAGCTACCTGAGTGCCATCTTTGTCGCCAACGAGGAGGAGCAAAGGCTGGCAGAGCAGTCCCGGGCAAAGGTGGTTGCTGAATTTCAGGATGCCAGGGTGATCACGCCTATCCTTCCTGCGGCCACCTTCTATCCCATCAAGGGCGATGAGTCATATCATCAGGATTACTATAAAAACAATCCGATCCGTTATAACTTCTATCGTTACAGTTGTGGTCGGGATCAGCGCCTGAAAGAGATTTGGGGTGACAGGGCAACTCATTGAGCTGTTTATTCCTCGGAGTCGTTCTAAACAGCGCATTTGTGGTTAGGTTGTTTCAGTTGCTTGTACCGGCAGTGTTATCAGATTTTCGACACTGCCGATCCCTGCACACTCTACCTAAAGCCGATAGAGCCCTATCGCGCTGACCACCATCAATCCCAATCCTATAAAGCGTTTGAAGTGGTGATCATTTCGGATGATCGCTTCGTGCGCCCTGAGACCAATTAGATGGCCCACCAGGGCGATGGGGAGCAGGCTGAGGGCGGTAACCAGCTGTAGATCCACTCCAAGCGCTGCGAAGGTGCTCATTTTAATTGCCACCAGGGTGAACCAGAGCACAAACAGGGTATCTCT
>JAPHSO010000148.1 GCA_026193675.1 Gammaproteobacteria bacterium
AAGCCTGCTCGGTTGCCGCCTTCTCATCAGCTTCAGGGGCAGCGGCTTGAGCATCTTCACTCACCTCCAGCGTCAGAATCAGGCTGCCTTGAGAGACCCGGTCGCCAACGGCCACCTTTATCTCTTTAATGGTGCCGGCCTGCGTTGTTGGAATATCCATCGCCGCCTTGTCACTCTCCAGCACAATCAACGAATCTTCCACAGCGACGGTGTCGCCAGCAGATACCAGAACCTCAATGATCTCAATATCCTGGTAATCGCCAATATCGGGAACGGTTATATCGATAACACTACTCATGCGACTCTCCGTTAAAGTGTCATTGGATTGGGGCTTTCAGAATCGATGCCGTATTTCTCGATGGCATCGGCGACCGTCTTGTAATCACCTTCGCCATCGTCGGCAAGCGCTTTGAGCGTGGCCACCACAATCGAATAGCGGTCCACTTCGAAGAATTTTCGTAGCGCTTCGCGGGTATCACTTCGACCATAGCCATCGGTTCCCAACGTGGTGTAACTACGAGGGATATAGGGTCGAACCTGTTCAGCATAAAGCTGTACATAATCGGTTGCTGCGATGATCGGTCCGCTACTCTTTTCCAACAGCTGGGTCACATAGGGTTTGCGGGGCTCAGCTTCAGGATGCAGGCGATTCCAGCGATCTACATCGTCACCTTCGCGCTTAAGTTCTATAAAGCTGGTTGCACTCCAGACATCTGCAGAGACCTTCCACTCGCTCTCCAGCAGCGCAGCGGCCGCTTCAACTTCACGCAAAATAGCACCACTACCCAGTAGTTGTGCCCGCCTCTTCTTTTTACCGCCCCTGGAGAAGGGATAGATGCCACGGATGATTCCCTCTTCACACCCTTTGGGCATGTCGGGCTGGGGGTAGTTTTCATTGAGCGTGGTGATGTAGTAGAAGATGCTCTCATCCTCTTTATACATCCGTCGCAGACCATCCTGAACAATCACCGCCAGCTCATAGGCGTAGGTGGGATCATAGGAGATACAGTTTGGAATCAGCCCTGAATGGAGGAAGCTGTTGCCATCCTGATGTTGAAGCCCTTCACCGTTAAGGGTGGTACGGCCTGCTGTGGCCCCGATCAGGAAGCCCCGCGCCTGAATGTCTCCCGCCGCCCAGGCAAAATCGCCAATGCGCTGGAAGCCAAACATCGAATAGTAGATATAGAACGGGATCATCGGGATGCCGTGGTTGGAATAGGAGGTTGCTGCGGCCATCCATTCGGCCATTGCGCCGGCCTCATTGATCCCCTCCTGCAGAATCTGCCCCTTCTTGTCTTCGCGATACCACATCACCTTATCGTGATCTTCGGGCTCGTAAAGCTGGCCCGATGAGGAGTAGATCCCCAACTGGCGGAACATCCCCTCCATACCAAAGGTTCGCGCCTCATCGGGCACAATCGGTACGATACGTTTGCCGATTTTCTTGTCACGAGCCAGTGTCGATAGAATTCGCACGAAGGCCATGGTGGTGGATATTTCACGGCTCTCGGTCGACTTCATGATGGCCTCAAAGGCATCAAGGTCGGGAATATCCAGCGGATCTGCCGCATCCTTGCGGGCAGGTAGGTAGCCACCTAGTACTTTGCGTCGCTCGTGCAGGTAACGCAGCTCCTCTCCGTTGGGATCGAGTTTTAGCAGCGGGATCTGCTCGAGATCTTCATCAGAAACCGGTAGACCAAAACGGTCACGGAAACGGCGCATCTGCTCCACGCCTAACTTTTTCTGAGAGTGGGTGCTGTTTTGTCCTTCACCGGCATCTCCCATGCCATATCCTTTGACCGATTTGGCGAGGATAACGGTTGGCCGTTCGGTCTGCTTGGCGGCCTGGGCATAGGCGGCAAAGATTTTACCCGGATCATGACCGCCACGTTCCAGTGCCCAGATATCGTCGTCGGACATATCAGAGACCAGATCGAGCAGTTCAGGATATTTTCCAAAGAAGTGCTGACGCACAAATGCGCCATCTTTTGACTTGTAACGCTGATAGTCACCATCAAGCACCTCTTCCATGCGCTTAATCAGCAGGCCGCTCTTATCTCGAGCCAGTAATTTATCCCAGCCGGAGCCCCAGATCACCTTGACTACATTCCAGCCGGCGCCTCGGAATAGCGCCTCAAGCTCCTGAATGATCTTACCGTTACCACGCACCGGTCC
Organism: Gammaproteobacteria bacterium; assembly: GCA_026193675.1. Taxonomy (GTDB): domain Bacteria; phylum Pseudomonadota; class Gammaproteobacteria; order Thiohalomonadales; family Thiohalomonadaceae; genus JAOTST01. Next base: position 2,176 of record JAPHSO010000148.1, read on the forward strand.
ATCAAGACGCTGTAGATTACAGTTAATGACAAAGTTGAGGTTATTGAGCTTCTCGCGAGCGGCCAGGGTGATGGCACCCAGTGATTCAGGCTCATCCATCTCGCCATCACCCAGAAATGCCCAGACCTTACGTTGGCCGATATCGGTCAGTTCTCGGTCATGCAGGTACTTCATGAAGCGCGCCTGATAGATCGCCTGAAGCGGTCCAAGGCCCATCGACACGGTGGGGAACTGCCAGAAGTCGCGCATCAGCCAGGGATGGGGGTAGGAGGAGAGCCCCTTGCCATCGACTTCGCGGCGATAGTTGAGCATCTGCTCCTCGGTGATCCGCCCCTCAAGAAAGGCGCGCGCATAGATTCCTGGAGCAATGTGGCCCTGGAAAAAGATCAGGTCACCACCACCGGGAGCATCAGGCCCTTTGAAGAAGTGGTTAAACCCCACATCATAAAGTGTTGCTGAAGAGGCAAAACTGGCGATATGACCACCAACGCCACCGGGCAAAAGATTGGCCTTAACCACCATCGCCATCGCATTCCAGCGAATATAGGAGCGAATGCGGTTCTCAATCGCCTGATCGCCCGGAATACGCTCCTGTTGTGTCACCGGAATGGTATTTACATAGGTGGTATTGGCGCTATAGGGGAGTTCGGCTCCCGAGCGGCGCGCCACATCGATCATCTTTTCAATTAGAAATTGCGCACGTTCACTGCCCTCAAACTCAACGACAGACTCAATAGCGTCTAACCACTCTTTGGTCTCTTGTGGATCGTGGTCTTCTTTGTGTTCCATGGTGTTCCCTCGGATTAACGGGTGATTATCAATCAAGAGGCCGCTGTTAGATGGCGTTATCAAGATTGTTCACAATCTGTTCTATTGTCGCCTATTTTAGCGGTTAGCGGGCAAGGCTAAAACAGGGGAGTATGTGGGGGTAATATCTGGGGGCAGAAAAAAATATTTCTATTGTTTTTTGCCAAGCCAGATCATGTGGCGACCACCACCATGTCTGCCTCGGGCACGGGCTCGAATCTCATCAACCTTTAATCCGCTGTGCCGCAGACGACGACTAAAGCCGTTATCAGGGCTGATCGACCAGACTCCAAAGATGCCTCCCTGTTTGAGTGCCGTTGCGGCTGATGCCAGTCCTGCAGGACTATAGAGGGCATCATTCTCTTTACGAGTGAGTCCCTCCGGGCCGTTGTCCACATCAAGCAGGATCGCATCGTAATGCTTAGGTTTCGAGCGAATGAGCTCAGCAACATCACCTTCATAGATGGTGACACGTGGGTCATCTAGCGGATGTTGTGCAAGTGCTGCCAGCTCTCCCCTGTTCCAGTTGACCACTGCGGGGACTAACTCTGCCACAACAACCTCTGCATCTGCTCCTAACTGTTTCAGGGCGGCAGCCAGGGTGTAACCCATCCCGAGTCCACCGATCAGTATCTTTGGTTGGGGGTGAGTGGCAACCTGCTTGCAGGCCAGTTCGGCCAGGGCATCTTCCGAGCCATGAACTCGGCTGTTCATCAGCTCAATAGGGCCGGCCTTGATAGAGAACTCATCGCCACGTCGGTAGAGACGTAGCTCACCACCCTCTCCAGGTACAGCTGCTGTATCGAGTAATTCCCAGGGTCTCATGCATCTCTCATGGCGCTGCGGTTAGTGCGCACGGCAAAATCGGATTAGTGGTCTGTTTGCAATAATTCTATCATCGTTTGTTCACCACTCCGATTTTGAAGTGAGCTGCTGAGAGCCACCCTGTTGGATCAGGAGATAAAATAGGCGGTGCGGGCATTGAGTGCGGTGCCATACATCGCCGCAACACCACATACATCGACCGGTACAATCCACTCATCATCATCAAATCCCATCAGTCCGAGTGATGGGGCGCAGACCTGGAAGGTGATCTCCGATTCGACTGCGATTTCGATCTGCTCCTCAAGCGGAGACATCTCACCCTTCATCATGTAGTTGAAGAACTTTCGACCCAGTCCGCCAAAGGCCATCTTTGAGGGTGAGAGGTCCTTGCTGCTGCCCGGCAGCATCAGGTTAATCAGCTTGTGGGTGAATTTCTTACCTTTCAGCTTGCGTCCCTTCTTGATGACGCTACAGCCCCAGAAGGTGAAAAACATGGAGACCTCCATCCCCATTGCGGCGGCGCCGTTGGCCATCATGAAGGCGGCCATCGCTTTGTCGAAATCTCCGGAGAGCAGAATGATTGATACTTTGTTGTCGGGGACACGCTCCTTGATAGAGAGCAGTTCAGCTTCTAGTTGAGTGACGCGATCAACCAGATCGGTATTGGGAATGGTCTGTAGATCAAGTGCAGTGCTCATTGTTGGCTCCTTGTAGTTATTAATGTTTTCAGTAATTATTAAAATAGTGATGGAGCCAACAAACCAATCAAAAGATTTAGTTAGTTCGGCTAACTAACAAGGGCAAAAAGGGATAACGATAGGGGTGAGATGCAGCAGCTAAATGTGAGTGACCTGCTTAGGGCGCTACAGATTGTGGAACGTAATGTTTCAGTGACGCTGATGTACTCTGGTCTGCGTATTCCGCAGTTTCGTCTGTTAGAGCTGCTTGATGAGTGTGGTCAGGGTACGGTGACCGAGGTGAGCAACCAGCTCAATATCACCCGTGCTACAGCCAGTGTGCAGATCAATGAGTTGATTCGGTCAGGTATTGTTGCCGTTGTTGAAAATGAATCTGATCGCCGCTCGTTTCATGTGGCGATGACTGAGTTGGGGATCAACAAACTCAACGTCGCTCGAAATGATCTGGCGGTGATGCAGCAGGAGTTGAATCGGCATTATTCGGGGGAGATGATCAGCGTTCTTAATGCCTTTGCTGCAGAGACCTTGAAAGGCAGGCACTAAGTTTTTGCATTTTGAGGGGCAGCAAATCCGCTATATCCATATGAATTGGCTGATTGACTGGGAAGGCAAATTAGTCGATAAGCTGTAAGGGTGCAGACCGCATTTTATAGGTGATCGATTATCCATGGTTTCAGTGTTCCTGATTGACATCATTATTCTTCTCATTGCAGCAGTGGCCATAGTGCCGCTTTCACAGACTGTGCGGCTGGGTGCTGTCCCCGGTTTTTTGATCGCCGGAGTGGTTGTCGGTCCCTACGGTTTGGGTTTGATCAGTAATGTTTCTGAGATTGGACACTTTGCTGAGATCGGTGTGGTCTTTCTGCTCTCGGTCATCGGTATCGAACTGAAGCCTGCCCGCCTTTGGCAGATGCGGCGCACAGTCTTTGGTTTGGGCTCACTGCAGGTGCTGCTCACCGGAATTGTGCTGGGCAGTATCGGTTATGCATTTTTCGGTATGTCGGGGCGTACTGCACTTCTGGTTGGCCCAACACTGGCTCTCTCATCGACCGCATTCGTACTGAAGCTTCTTTCGGAGCAGAAGTTGCTCAGCTCTAATTATGGCCGAACCTCATTTTCAATTTTATTACTGCAAGATCTAGCGATTGTTCCATTACTGGCTCTGGTGCCATTGCTGGCGATGTCGGAGTTGAGTCTGGAAAAAGATGTGGGTCTGGCGCTGATTGAGTCGATGCTGATCCTGGTGCTGGTTATCTTTGCGGGACGTTATCTGCTGCACCCCATCTTGCATCGGGTCGCCCTTTCAGGAAACTCAGAGGTCTTTACCGCCTCGGCGGTGTTACTGGTTTTGGGTAGCGCCCTGGCCACGGAGTATGCCGGCCTGTCGATGGCGATGGGTGCTTTCCTGGCCGGTGTTTTGATCTCAGACTCATCCTACCGGCATCAGGTTTTAGCGGAGATCCAGCCCTTTCGAGGATTGCTGCTCGGTCTCTTTTTTATATCGATGGGAATGTCCCTCGATCTCAATCTACTGTTTGATAACCCCTTCATCTCATTTGGGCTGTTGGGGCTTTTGATTGCGATCAAGGCGGCGGTGCTGTTTCCACTCGCTTTCTTGTTTGGCCTCAAACAGAAAGGGAGTCTTGCGGTCTCACTGGTGCTGGCACAGAGTGGTGAATTTGCATTGGTGCTCTTCTCACTGGCATTTCAGCATGAAATTCTCAATCAGGCGTTGTATCAGCAGCTTCTGTTAACTGTGCTGCTCAGTATGCTGGTGACACCAATCCTTGCATATATTGCTCAGCGTTTGGTGAGGAGCCCGATCGTAGAAAAGAGGAAAGTTAAAGATGGGGAGTGTCATGTTCATCAAAAGGTGGAGGGCGAAGAGAGTCTTATTGTACTTGCCGGTTTTGGACGGGTCGGCCATCGGATTGGGGAGATCTTAAAACTTGCAGGCAAGCCTTTTATTGCGCTTGATTCAGATCCATCTCTGGTAGAGAGAGAGTGTCAAAAGGGGCATAACGTCTTTTATGGAGATGTCTGCAAACATGAGATTCTTAAAGCGGCAGGTGCGAGTCATGCCCAGGTGATTATTGTGACGCTTAATGATCCGGTGGCGACCAAAGAGGTGATCACCTCATTAAGAAGGCTCTATCCAGATAAAAATATCTATGCCCGAGGACATAATCTAAACCAAAGCAATGAACTACATCGGTTGGGTGCATCGGGTGTGGTCTCTGAAAATGTGGAGGCAAGCTTGGAGTTGGCGCGTATGGCGATGGAGGATGTGGGTATCGATAGCAAAAGGCTGGAAAAACTATTAGAAAACTTCAGACAGAACTATCACGATCAGATTAACGATATGAAGTGATGCATTGAACGGTGCTGGATCAGCTTCAATCCAGCACCGTGAATGGTCGCCTAGTCGTTGTTTGAAATTCGACAGGTTTTGATGCCGAACGGCAGGTAGACAGGGCACCAGCCGATCAGTGCGGTGGCTAGCGGAATGATTCCGATATAGCCCCAGAGATTACCGCTCATGACAGCCCAACCGACCAGTGCTGCACCAACAATTAGTCGTAGTCCGCGGTCAATTCCGCCCATATTCTTTTTCATAAGTTTCTCCAGATTTGGTTCAAGGTGGGGCGATTCTATAGCTTGTCTCCCCCGCTGTCGGTGACAAAGTTACATAACTATCTGTCAGGATTGAACACAATCTGTCCACGACCAAGGGTTAGCTCTCCTCGCTGCTGAAGATCTTTTAACAGGCGACTGATCACCTCACGTGAGCTTCCCAGGTCGGCGGCAATCTGTTGATGGGTGATGGTCAGTTGATCGCCATGTTGCAGGCGCTGCTGCTGCAGGTAGCCGGCCAGTCGTTCATCCATGCGCCTGAAGGTGATCTCATCAACTAGAGTGATGACATCGGCCAGCCGGTTGGCTATCAGGTTCCAGGCGTAATCACGCCATGCAGGCTGATGCTCCATCCAGTTGCGAACCTTGTCAGTTGGTATAACAACCGCTTCAACATCGCTTTCGCTAATGGCAAAGGCGGGAAACAGCTTGCCGGTCACAATACAGGAGAGGGTCAATACGCAGGACTCTCCCGCCTCCACCCGATAGAGGGTGATCTCCTTGCCCGACTCGCCCAGTTTGTAGACCCGGGCGGTGCCACTCAATATCAGTGCCAGATGAGAGCACTGGTTTCCCTCCAGGCAGATGTGCTGACCGGGAGGAAGCTTGACTCGATCGCCATATTGGCCCAGCTCATCAAATAACGTTCCATCGGCGGTGAGTTGCGGAAAGAGTTTGCTGAACGAATCGGTGAGCGAGGAGGGAAGCATGCGACGGCCAACTACTCTGAACGATACTCATTACTATCGATGGCGCGCTCCTGCACCTCCATCCGCTCTGAGTCAGAGAGGTTAATCAGCCGTCCATCAATGGTACGAAAGCGACGCCCATTGATATCACCCTGGTAGACATGGTAACTCTGCTCACTACCGGTGTGACTGTTGATAATCTGTACCGTAAAGATCCGGTGCGCCTCTTTCCAGTGCGAGTAGTAGAGGCCGGCGGAGACGGCAAGGGTCAGCGATACAAAGGCGACAGCAACAAACATTGCCGTCTTGCGACTCTCATCCTGTTGGGCCTGGCGTGACCGCTGCTGCTCAAGTTGCTGATTTCTACTTTGGCCGCTTTTATAGCGAACAAAGATAAGTGCAGCGAGAATGATAAAGGCGGTAAAGAGAATTTTGGTGATCATTGAGAGGGTGGCGTAACAGGTCTGAGATTAGTAGATCGGAGTTTACATGGTTAGGAGCTCCCAGTGGCTATGGATCTCCTATTAATCGACAGGGCTACGTAGCAGTCCATTTGAATCGTTGAGTGTTTCAAGGGCACTGGCAACATCTATTTCAAGATATTCAGAGGCGGCCTCTTCAGTATTTAAGAGCTCCATCGCATGAGAAACGCTCTTCTTCTCCTTATAGATGGTCGACATGGCTGTTTCAATGGGAGTGTCAACCAGATTGACCCAGCGGCCACTGACAAAGTGTTCAGTCTTATTCAGGGATACCAGTTCATGAAGGTTATCGGGGGTGACCAGCATATTGGCTTTGCGCATATCGGCAATACCGGAAAACGGTGGCTCATAATCATCTAAATCTCTAAGCTCATAGTGCCAGTTCAACAGTTCAGTGAAGTTAACATTTCCCAACATTCTACAGGTCACGAGCCTCTGTTTAGTATCTAGTTTGTATTCGATCACTGGTGTATCAGGCTCCCTATGGTTGATAGGGAGTCTACTGGCTGAACTGATTGTGCTCAACAGTAAATTGCTTCAATTCAGCCTCTGAAACTATTCGTGAGATAGCTGCCTATATCTCATTGTGTAATCAATAACCTACAGTAGATCAAGCATATGACCGGCATCAATAACCAAGCAATTCGCTAAAGTATGATGATCGTATATCTCATGATTTTTGTGAGCCGCAAATTAAAGAAGGTTTTGTACACAGTAAAATATGAACAATCAGCCTGGGATACAGCTTGCACCTAAGCGACTTATTGCCATTATGGCGCTCACTGTGATTGTGATTTTGGTCTCAACCGTATGGCTGTTATATGAGGCAAGTTTCAATCAACAACTTCAGCGTCTGGTTGAGATTGCCAAGGTACGAGCCGGTTTGATTGAAGCCATCGTTAATCATGATGAAAACCATCAACATTCTCACGACAGGGATGTTGGTGCCTCGGTTTTAAAGCTGCCGCAACTGGCTCATATGAAATTTCAGGGATTTGGTGAGAGTGGCGAATTTACTCTGGCCAGATTGAATGACGATTATATCGAATTTCTTTTGGGGTACCGCCACAATGTGCTGGAACAACCTGAGCCGGTACCTGTTAGTTCGACTCTGGCTGAGCCCATGCGCCGTGCCCTGCAAGGTAAGTCGGGCACGTTAGTTGGTATTGACTATCGTTCAGTAGAGGTGCTTGCGGCGTACGAGACGATCAACATGTTGGGGTGGGGAGTTGTTGCAAAAATCAATATGAGTGAAATCAGGGAGCCTTTTATAAAGGCTGCACTTATTTCGATATTGATATCAATCCTGGTCATTGCGCTGGGTAGTATGTTTACACTCCGCTTTATGTCGCCACTCATTACTCAAATTGGGGATGATCACTTTTACCTGCGAACCCTGTTTCAGAACAGCCCCATTGGACTTGCCCTGTGCAGGATGGATGGCACACTAGTTGAAACCAATACCGCCTATAGCAACATTACAGGTTATTCCCTTAAAGAGGCCAATGACCTGAGTTACTGGGACATTACGCCAGACAGGTATCGAGATATGGAGGCCGAGCAGCTCTGGCACCTTGAGCATAGAGGAGGTTATGGACCCTATGAGAAGGAGTACATACATAAAGAGGGGCACCTGGTTCCGGTACGTCTCAAGGGGAAGATTATCAATCGTGGCGGTGAAGATTTTATCTGGTCTAGCGTGGAGGACATTAGTGATAGAGTCGAGGCAGAGAGGCGGCTACGACAGGCTGCGACCATTTTCGAAAGCACCGGGGAGGGGATCATTATCACCGATGAAAATAACAAGATTATTTTGGTCAATAGCGCCTACTGTGAGATCACCGGTTACAGCGAAGAAGAGGTGCTGGGGCGAGATCCCAGTATTCTGCGTTCAGGCAAACATGAAAAGGGTTTCTATCAAAAGTTGTGGCAGCACCTGAAATTGGAGGGTAACTGGCGGGGAGAGATGTGGAACCGTCGCAAAGATGGCTCTATATTCCCTGTCTGGCAGCACATTAGCGTCATTGAAAATGACCACAATGTAACCAACTATGTCTCCGTCTTTAGCGATATCAGTGAGCTAAAGGCGGTTGAGGAGCAGTTGTCTCACCAGGCACATCATGACGAACTGACTGGACTGCATAATCGTCTCTACTTTAAGTCTCAAATCGAAAAGAGCGTGCAGTCAGCCAAGAGAAACCGGCATATGATGGCGCTTCTGTTTCTAGATCTGGATGGATTTAAGCAGGTCAACGATAGTTATGGGCACGATGTGGGTGACCAACTTTTGCAGGTGGTCGCCGAACGGCTAAAAGAGTGCGTTAGGGAGGAAGACACAGTGGCTCGTATGGGAGGGGATGAGTTTATTATTATCTTAAGTAAGATTAAGGATAGAAAAGACGCCTCTCTGGTTGCCAATAATATTCTCAAGACAGTGCCCCGCCCCGTAGAGCTACAGGAACAGATCATTACGCCATCGACGAGTATTGGGATCAGTATCTATCCGAGCGATGCCGAGTCGGTCAATGGCCTGCAAAATGCGGCAGACAATGCGATGTACGGGGCAAAAGCGAGCTGTAATAACAGCTACCAATATTTTTCAAACCTCTCATAAGCGGTTTTTACTGCTTGATATAGTCGGGCCTCACAGCAAATTGCGCATCACCACTGCTCTTATCGATAGTGATATCCATTTCACAATAGGCCTCCTCAATGGGCTCACTTTCACCACAACTACAACATGAGACAGCCTCGGCAAAGTAGACGCCAACCTTGGCATGAATTGCATTCTCATTATCGGTGGCGCTGATAAAGGTCACACCGAGGTCGTTATCGACAACACTATTAAGATTCTCGATGGCATCGTGCAGAGGAAGCACATCACGTCTGAAACGTTCCACTTCGCTCTTTAGTGATTGTTCAAATGCATCTGTGTTCCAGTCACGTAGCGAGTTGGGGAGTTGGGCCATGGTCACATCTCAAATGAATATAAGGGTTGGCTAATATACCAGAAAGTGGCTCACAATCAATCGTAAGAAATTTCTGGCGCAGAATCCCTTTGACTGCTACGATTCTGAGCTTAGTAAATGAAGGGTTACTAGTGAGATGACAGAGACTTTCGACGTACTATTAATTGAAGATGATTCGGTCGAGAGCCAGAGAATCGGCTCCATACTTGATGATGGCTTTATCCACCTTATTCAATATAGCGTTAACTCTGAACTGGAGCGCAGTGAGCTACCCAACCGGCACTTTGATGTGGCGATTATCGACATAGATACACTTGATCAAGCCCGCCCGTCCAGCGACAAAATCCTTCATCAAATGCAACAGCACAACCCAGATTGTCTGATGATCGTTTTGACTACCGATGCCTCACAGGAGTCGATCAAACCGCTGCTTGATCTCAATATCAGAAAGTTTATTACCAAGCCCTATTGTGAAGGCGATATTCTCAACCCGATCTATCAGCGCATCGGAATGAACTTTCAGGATTTCCAGCAGCAGGTCAATTACGAGCACCGAATCATCGACAAAAGGGTGATCGAGATAAAAGAGCTGATTGCTATTAAGGCGATAGAAGAGGATGCCAAGCATCTGTTTAGTAAAAAAATCGGTCAGCTTATAAAACTGGTTTCAGAGCACTTCTCTTTAGAAGAGCGGCATATGATGCTCTACCGTTATCCTGATCTGGATGTGCACCAGCAGCAGCACCATAGTCTGCTTGAAGATCTGAAAGAGTTGGTCGATTTCAGCCTTAGCAATCACGATGATATTCATACCCATCTGGAGATCATCAACAAGGTTGAGATCAAGCTCGATCACGATCATCACTTTATGGATTTCGTCACCAATCTCGGTTATCTCAACAGTGAATTTGCAACCTCGTAATTGTTAACTGCTCGATCTTTTTTTGGCACATCCCTATATGTTGCCTAGAATGGATCTATGAGTGTTATCGATCTACAACCTGAACATCACAACACCTACTTCAACTGCCTGGAAGACTGGTCTGGTGAAATGGCTGAGGCGGGTGAACATAAGGCCTGCTGGTATCACCGATACAAAGAGAAGGGGTTGAGAGTCAAAGTCTATCAGGATGATGATGGTCAGGTGGCAGGGATGATTCAGTACCTGCCAATTGAAGAGTCATTTGTTGAGGGGGAGGGGCTCTATTTTATTCTCTGTATCTGGGTACACAGCTACAAAGAGGGTATCGGCAAGCGAGATGGTCGGGGTATCGGTACAGCACTCCTGGAGGCGGCCGAAGAGGATGCCATCGCACTGGGTGCGAAGGGGATGGCAGCCTGGGGACTCTGGTTACCCTTCTGGATGAAGGCCTCCTGGTTCAAAAAGCATGGTTATAAAAAGTCAGACCGAGACTTTATCTCTCTGCTGGTATGGAAGCCCCTTGTTGATGTCGCTGATCTCTCCCCGCCAAAATGGATTAAGCAAAAAAAGATTCCCTCAACCATGCCAGACAAGGTGATCGTAACGGCCTTTATCAATGGCTGGTGTCCGGCACAAAATCTGGTTTACGAACGGACCAGGCGTGCCTGTGAAGAGCTCGGTGAGCAGGTGCTCTTTAAATCGATCGACACCTCTCAGCGAGAGAGTTTTGAAGAGTGGGGGATCACCGATGGCGTTTTTATCGACGGTAAGCGACTCTCTTATGGGCCACCTCTCCCCTTTGAAAAGATAAGAGCCAAGATTGCCAAGCGGCTGAAGCGACTACCTAAATCCTGAGATCACTTTATCGGGATCAACAGCTCGGTCTCAAGCTCCGACTGCTCCACATCCTGCGGACTGTTGAGATAAATCTCAATCGATTCACCCTCGGCCACCTCTCCCTGCTCTTTCAACCAGAGAATCATCGCATCATAGCTCTTACCGACATCCTTGTAGGGGCCTAGATGAAGACTTTTAACATAGCGTCGCCGCTCAAATGTTCGGGAGATAAGATCTCCCTCACCAGACAGTTTGCTGGCAGTTGGCATCCCCACCTGAAAGTGCCACTTTTTACTGAATACGCGAAGCAGTTGCGAGAAGAATCCCATCTTCGATTCCGCCTCCCAATCGATATCCAGATAGCGCGCATAGGGCATCTCTCGAATTGAACTACCCTGACTCTCGATATAGTCAGAGATCAGACCAAAATCTCTGCCGAAAGTGGCCGGCATCTTCCATATCGGCACGCTCTCCTCAATTTCGATCACAGGGCCGATCTCTTTCTCAATAATCTCAAATGGGCTTTCCATGAGTCTCTCCAAATTTAGATTAAGCGCTGATAAACAGAATATAGCTCATGAATAATTTTGTGCTAAATGATTCCCTTATAACCACTGAAAACTTAACAAATCATTGATAGGCAGGTAAAAACCTTAGAAAATCTGGCAGTTTAGAGACTGGATTAATTTCAAATTAGCAACCATATTAAGCTCATCTCATAGGAGATAAGGAGATCGATATGGCTGTTACAACAGAAGTGTTAATCACCGAGCTCAACAAAGATCTTGAGTGGGAGTTCACCGTAGCGGTGCAGTATGTGCAACATGCCGCCCCCCTCACTGGTGCCCGGTATGATGCGATTAAAAGTGAACTTATCATCCATTCGCAGGAGGAGCTGCAAC